>JAEHDI010000992.1 GCA_016880505.1 Bryobacterales bacterium
ATACTCGCGATTCGCGGTTCCCGCAGCCACACCGATCCGAACGCCGCCGCGTCCAATCAGCGATCAAGCCGCACGAAGTTCTGCCCCGGACTCGAACTGCGAGATTCAGCATGCACCGTGCGCGGCAAGGATCCGTGCAAACGCCAGGTGATGAACAAAGGAGCGTCGTCGGCTGCCAGTGCGGCAGCCTCCTTCTGTAGAAGCCTCCGGGAGAACTCACAATCAAGAATGTGAGTTGTCGCCCGGAGATCTGTCACGAATCCGTAGTTTGATCGCAGGTCGGGAGACCTGCGCCACGTCCGGAGGCCCGCAATTTAGTAAACTGGAAGTATCTGGGTTGCTCCAAGCATGAAAACAAGTACAGTGATCTCCGTGTCCGCGGTCTTTCTTGTGGCGGCCGCATTTGCGTTTCAGAAATCGGTGAAACTGCCGCCACCCTTCCACAGTCCGTCCTCCAACAATCCGCCGCGAGTCATCTCGCGCCCGGACGGCGCGCAACTGCGGCTTCCGGCTGGATTCGATATCGACGAGTATGCCGACGGTTTCGAGCGGCCCCGATTCATGCTGCAGGGGCCATCCGGCGAGATCCTGCTGAGCGATAGCGTGGAGGGCGGGTCCGTCTACGCCCTGCTCGACAAGAACAAGGACTTCAAGGCGGACGAGCGGAAGGTGCTGCTCCGCGGGCTCGACCGCCCCTACGGCCTGGCGTTTTGGAAAGAATACCTTTACGTAGCGGAGACGACGTCGCTGAAACGGTACAAGTATGACCGCAAGACAATGACGGCCGGACGCGGCGAGGACGTCGTCTCGATGAAGGACTTCGGGGCAGGCCACTGGACGCGCACGGTTCTGTTCGACCGCAAAGGCGAGAAGATGTACGTTGGGGTCGGATCGCGGTCGAACGTCTCTCCCGGGGAGCCGGAGAGGCGCGCCGCGATCAGCCGGTACAATCCCGACGGGAGCGGCTACGAGTTGTTCGCCTCCGGGACAAGGAACCCGATCGGCCTTTGTTGGTACCCCGGCACGGACACGCTTTGGGCGGCGGTGCAAGAGCGGGATGCGCTCGGCGACGACCTGGTACCGGATTACTTCACCACAATCCAGCAGGGTGGCTTCTACGGCTGGCCGTTCGCATACATTGGGCCGAACGAGGATCCGCGCAACAAGGGGCAGCGCCCCGACCTGGTAAAGAAGACGATCGTGCCCGACGTACCGCTCCAGTCGCACGTCGCCGTGCTGGACTGTCTGTTCTATAGCGGCAAGCAGTTTCCGGCGGAGTACCGCGGGGGTGCGTTTCTCGCGTTTCACGGCTCATGGAACCGCTCGAAGCGGGTGGGTTATTCTGTGACTTTCCTGCCGTACAAGGACGGCAAACCGAGCGGACCGGTCCAAGATTTCTTGACAGGCTGGATGCTGGCACCGGACAAGCGAGAGGTCTGGGGGCGCCCGGTCGGGTTACTTGAGTTGCCGGACGGCAGCCTGCTGGTCTCGGACGACGGCGGCAATAAGGTTTGGCGAATTTCGTACAAAGGGTAGCTCTCGGCGCCATAGTGGCGCTCGCCGCGAGTCTGCCCGCTGTCCCGGCGGACCGCGAAACCGAGAGGCGGCCGTTCTCGCACCGTCTGCATCTGAAGCTGAAACTGGACTGCCAGACGTGTCACGTTTCCGCCGCGCAGAGCAGCCGCCTGGAGGATAACAACCTCCCTCCGAAGGACGTCTGTCTCCGCTGTCACAAGCAGGCAGTCATCAAGGCGCCCCGCACCACCGCGATCGCACGATTTGACCACTCGAAGCACATCAAGATCGGAGACATCGGCAAGGTGATCGCCGCCGCAATCGACCAGGGGACTTACCTTTCAAGCGCAGAAGGACTGAAGCAAAAGCTCACGAGCGAACACCCCTGCAAAGGTTGCCATCGGGGGCTGGAGGAATCGGACGAGGTGACCAAGGCAGCATTTCCGGCGATGGCGGATTGCCTCGTCTGCCACTCCAAGATCCAACCTCCCGACAGTTGCCTGTTCTGCCACAACGAAGGGCAGAAGCTAGAACCTGCCGACCACACGCCGGACTACATCGACCTGCACACAGGCGGAAAGATCGGCCTGAAGAAGGAATCGTGCGCAGTCTGTCACGGCAAGCGGTTCACATGCATGGGTTGCCACTGACCGGTGGTTCGGCGGAGCGGCGAGAGTTCACGGTTGCCTGACGGCTTTAAGGATGCCCTTAGCCTCTGGACACCCGAATGGGCCCTCCAGTTTGTTCGCGTCCAACTTAAGCCGGGCCTCGACCACACAGTTCGGGTTCACATTGATCTTGAATGTGAACATGCTTTCTGCAAACTTCGGATCGACCAGCGGGATTTCAACCGGTTCAGTCGGCCCCCCGATAAGCGTTCCGGTGAGTTTGGCCCCGTCGTCTTTCACAACGAGAGTCCAGGCAGCTTCGTGGCCCGCTCCGTCGTTAGAAGTGCAGGCCCACTTGCCGGCCACGGGGTTAACGGCCGCCCCGAACGCGGCGGAACCGAATAGAACCAATATCAGAAGCGAAACAGATATCCTCGTCATCACTATTCTCCTGAAACCGAGTTCGCACAAGATTCCGCTCCGAACCGCGCCCAGCGAAGGCTGGCGTCCGCGAGTGCGGCGGCGCGGAGCACTACTCCGGTGCAAGGCAGTTCTTCTGCCAGAAAAGGATATGGGTGTCCGGTTTCGAGGAGCTTGACGGACAATCCGCACGGAAAGTCGACAGAATCGCCTTCTGGCGACGCAAATTGCTGATGTTCAAGCAGAAAGAGATTGTGGGCACTCAGGTCCGCGCGTTACCCGAAGGACTCGCAGAAGGCTGTCAAACCACGGACGGCGCATGACCCCGCCTGGGCTGGTGACCGCTATTGGGACTGCATTGCCCGGAACCGGGCGCTCATTCGCCGTCAGAGCGTCCCTGAGGCAGGCAAGCGGGGATTGCAGACGGGCCAGGGGGCGAAGCCGATCACCTTCGTGTCGCGGTCGACCCAGAGGAGGTCCTCCCGACCTTTGCCGAACTCGACCGTGACGATGACCCCAGTCGAGCAACCTCGGACTTTGCCGAACTCCAGGGAGGAGAGGTCGGCGTGGGGGCTCTTGGGTCCCCAGTCGTCCATAAAGTTGTCGAAGGTGTAGTCGTGGCAAGCCGGGGCGCCGGGTCTATCGCAGCCCCAAAGTACGTAAGC
>JAEHDI010000993.1 GCA_016880505.1 Bryobacterales bacterium
AGTCGGATTCACCTTCCTGGGCCAGACCCGGCTCGTGTCCGGCTTCGTCTTTCCACAGGCTGAGGCTGGCGGGATGCGAACCACCAGTTGTCTTGGCGCTCAACGCGACGACTTCCTTGAACGAAGGCGTGGAATTGACGTCGGTATCGCCAGCCGCAGGGACAAGCAGCAGGAAGTCCCGCTGTGCGGCAACTCCCTGATGGTTGCCGTCCGGCGGAAAGAGGCTGTAGCGAAGCGTGTAGACGCCTTCGGGAATCGTCAAGCCGCGGCGGTCCTGCCCGCGCTTGGGAAAGCGGATGACACCGAGCATTGCTCCGTGCGGGACGGTCTTCAGACTCACCCCTTGCTCGGTAGACGCGGGGCCAGACGGAAGCGACTTGCGGAACCAGATCTCACAGAGCGCGGATCCGTCGGCTCCAACGATTTTCGCTCCGCTCGCTTGTAGAGCTTCCTTGACGGCTGGCGCCAATTCGTCGGGCGGCGCTCCGGTGGACTCGAGCTTGTATTGGCCGAAGAGTGCGGTCGTGGCCAGCAGAGCAGTCAGAAGAAGTTTTGACATCAGCAGATAGACCCTCCGTTTCATTATCTTCTCTTTAGATGTGAGCATGCTGCTGAACGTTGCGAGGAAGGTGAGTGTTCGTCAGGAGGCCGCCCGCACGAAGTCACGGAGGCGATCCGCAATCTGGTCGCGGATTCGCCGGAACGCTTCCAACTTCACTGCCTGGTCACCGACGGCCGCCGCCGGATCCTCGAAGTTCCAGTGAATCCGTCGCGCGTTGCCGGGGAATACCGAGCAGCTTTCCCTGGCGTTGTCGCAGACGGTGATCACGTAGTCGAAGGCTTGCAATCGAAACTCGTCGACGGACTTTGACCGATGGCCCGATATGTCGATCCCCAGTTCGCGCATCGCGGCAATCGCCTCGGTGCGGACGAGACTCGGGTGTGTGCCGGCGCTAAACACCTCGTAGCGGCCGCCGGCCAGATGACGGAGGAGGCCCTCCGCCATCTGACTTCGGGCAGAATTGCCCGTACACAGAATCAGCACTCTCGCCTTATTCATTGAGCCGTCACGTTGCCTGCCTCCACCGGCTTCACAGCGCGGACGAACGCGCTCATGAATTTGCCGTCCACCGCAGCGGCGACTGCTTCCACGTCGATTCCCGACGCTGACAGAAACTCGCGAGCTTCTTCGACCCGATGAATGCGCGTCGGTTCGACGGCGACGTCACCGAAACCGGCGGCGGTCAGTTTAGCCCGGTACTCGTTCTCCTCGAGGGCTCCGGCGATACAGCCCGCCCACAGCTCGATGTTCCGGCGCACGTCGGACGGCACCTCTCCGCGCACCACCACATCGGACACGGCGAATCGGCCTCCCGGCTTCAGCACTCGAAACGCCTCTCGCAGCACGCGGTCCTTGTCCGCCGAGAGATTGATGACGCAATTCGAAATGATCACGTCGACGCTCGCGTCCGGCAGGGGGATATTCTCGATCTCCCCTTTGAGAAACTCGACATTCGTGACACCGGCCTTGCGCTGGTTTTCCCGGGCAAGAGCGAGCATCTCGTCGGTCATGTCGAGACCGTAGGCTTTTCCGGCCGGTCCGACGCGCTTCGCCGAGAGCAGCACATCGATCCCGCCCCCGGAGCCGAGGTCGAGGACCGTCTCGCCGGGGTTCAATTGGGCGAGCGCCGTCGGATTGCCGCATCCGAGGGACGCCAACACAGCCGTCTCCGGCAGCTCTCCTGTCTGCTTTTCGTCGTAGAGGTTCGACGTAATCGGGTCACCGCATCCCGCACCGGAGGAACTCCCACCGCAGCAGGGCGCGCCGCCGCCAGTCACCTGCAGGGCGGCTTTTCCGTATCTCTCTTTCACTGCTTGCTTGATATCCATGATGTTTTCTCGCTCAGTTTTCGGGTTCTCGCGGCGCAGGAGCCGCTTGTTTTAGGGGTTTCGTCGAAACGAGGTCCTCGATGTTCACTGCCTGTGTCCGGCCACAGCATTCGGCGTACAGGAAGGTGAGCAGTTCTTGGAGCGCATCGGTGTTGGCTGTGTGCCAAAGGAACGTGCCCTGGCGGCGCACGCGAATGAGTCCCTCGTTCTTCAGTTTCTCGAGGTGGTACGACAACGTGGACGCGGAAGTGCCCAACTCCGTTTGAATGTCACCTACAACCATGCCACCCGGGTGAGCGGACAGCAGCAGGCGCATGATTCGAAGGCGGGGTTCCGTCCCCATGGCCGCCAGCATGTCAGCGTAGCGGTTGACGTCGTTCCCGGAGACCTCTTTCATATTTCTAAAGTAATGGAACTATCGAAGGATGTCAAGAGGAAAGAATCAGGCAAGCATCAAATAATTGCGATGCTGAAGCGCTAGAGCTCGAGTTTGCCCTGGTAAACCATCTCCGACAGCTTGAATTTCCGCTTGATCTCGATGGCGAACAATTTGACTCCCAACTCGATCTCGCGATGCTCAAGAGTAATCCCAGGGGTACCCCCCTGCGGTTTCGGAAAGAACAGAAGCAGATTGACCATGTCGCCTTCCGGTCGTACACGGGCTTCCCGCGCCGGAATTGAGGGACCGTTTCGTACTTTGAGGACAGCGCCGGCCTTGATGCTCTCAAGATCCTCCGGCAACACCTGGCGCGGTAGCGACGAAAGCCCGACGACATAGGAATCGTCCTCCCGGGAGAGCAACTCCGCGGCGGCCGCAGACGTGCTCACCTCGTCGCCGAAGAGCAGCTTAGCCAAGGCTTGCTTCAGGGGCAAGGCGCTGTGCCATCGGACCGTCACGGTGAGCGGGCGGGCCAACTCCGGCATGTCGCTGGATTGGAGCTGCACCGGAGTCCCCCCGACCGAGCATTGGTGGCAGGCACCCTTTGCCTGCTTGTGGGGCATAGAGGCGGCCTGCTGTCCGTGCAGCGTCTCCAACGGAACAAGCACGGGCCGCGCCCAAGGAGAATCTGTGAGGAGCTTTCGGATTTCCTTCGCACTCCAGTCAGGAAATCTCTTCTTCTCCCAGAAATCGGCTGCGAGGAGCTTGGCGCCCAGCAGGGCCACCAGAACAACCATGAAGCGTCGGGCCTTCATGTTGCAGACTCCTCCACGTGCAGGATACTGCCAGCCGGATCGGAATACAAGGATAACCACCTCCTGATCTCTCTTGCGCTGGGCCCGGCTGATGCACTATACTGGAATCGTCAATCGACGATTAACGATGAAAGATCCAAGAAAAGACG
>JAEHDI010000121.1 GCA_016880505.1 Bryobacterales bacterium
CCAGGCGTGATCAAGCTGGTCAAGGTCTACATCGCGATGAAGCGCAAGCTGTCGGTCGGCGACAAAATGGCCGGCCGGCACGGCAACAAAGGTGTCATTGCGAGGATCGTTCCCGACGAGGACATGCCCCACCTGCCTGACGGTACCCCGGTGGAGATCATCCTGAACCCGCTCGGCGTCCCCTCCCGCATGAACGTCGGCCAGATTCTGGAAACTCACCTTGGCTGGGCGGCTCACGCGCTCAATCGCGTTTATGCGACCCCGGTGTTCGACGGCGCCACCGAGCGTGACATTAAGAAGCAATTGGTTGAGGCCGGTCTGCCGACTTCGGGCAAGATCACATTGCGCGACGGCATGAGCGGGCTCCCGTTCGAGCAGCCGGTGACCGTGGGCTACATCTACATGCTGAAACTCTCGCACCTGGTCGACGACAAGATCCACGCGCGATCCATCGGTCCGTATTCGCTCATCACGCAGCAGCCCCTGGGCGGTAAGGCCCAGTTTGGCGGCCAGCGCTTTGGCGAGATGGAGGTGTGGGCGCTGGAGGCGTACGGCGCCGCTTACATCCTCCAGGAACTGCTAACGGCCAAGTCGGACGATGTCTACGGCAGAGCCAAGATTTATGAGGCGATCGTCAAGGGCGAGGCGGCGGCTGAGCCGGGTGTCCCGGAGTCGTTCAACGTGCTTATCCGCGAACTCCAGTCGCTCTGCCTGGACGTCGAGTTAATGAAGAAGCCGCGCGAGCTGCTGGAGACCGCGCTGGCGGCAGACTAGTGCATTGATTCATCGAGCTGTTGACCCGGACGGGCCGATGGTTCAGTTGATAAGGAGGCAGCCTTGTACCGATCCTCTCCGTACGACAGAGCGAACCTGATCGCGGACTTCGATTCGATTCGCATCAGTCTCGCGTCTCCGGAAAAGATCCGCAGTTGGTCGCACGGTGAAGTCACTAAACCGGAAACCATCAACTACCGCACCTTCAAGCCAGAGCGCGACGGCCTGTTTTGCGCCCGCATCTTCGGCCCTACGCAGGACTGGGAATGCCTGTGCGGCAAGTACAAGCGGATGAAGCACCGCGGCGTCATCTGCGACAAGTGCGGCGTCGAAGTGACGCTGGCGCGCGTGCGGCGCGAACGGTTGGGACACATCGAGCTAGCCAGTCCCTGCTCGCATGTCTGGTTTTTCAAGGGCCTGCCCAGCCGGATCGGCTATCTGCTCGACATCACCCTCCGCGAACTGGAGCGGGTCCTCTATTTCGAGGCCTTCGTAGTCGTGGACCCCGGCGAACTCACCACGCTCAGCACCGGCGAAGTGATTAGCGACGAGCGGAAACGGCAGCTCGACCAGGAGTTTCCCGGCAAATTCGTCGCCATGATGGGCGCCGAGGGAATCAAGGAGCTGCTGAAGAAGATCGACGTCGAGTCCCTCAGCCTGGACATCCGGGAAAAGATGAAGACCGAGGTGTCCCAGCAGAAGAAGCTCAAGTTCGCCAAGCGCCTGCGGGTTGTGGAATCGTTCCGCAAGTCGGGGAACAAACCCGAGTGGATGATCCTCGATGTCCTCCCGGTCATTCCTCCTGAACTCCGTCCGCTCGTCCCACTCGACGGCGGGCGCTTCGCCACCTCCGACCTGAACGACCTCTACCGCCGGGTGATCAACCGGAACAACCGGCTCAAGAAGCTCATCGAGTTGCATGCCCCGGACGTCATCGTTCGGAACGAAAAGCGGATGCTCCAGGAGGCGGTCGACGCCCTGTTTGACAACGGGCGGCGCGGCCGCGTTCTCCGCGGCGCCAACAACCGGCCCCTCAAGTCGCTTTCCGACACCTTGAAAGGGAAGCAGGGGCGCTTCCGCCAGAACCTGCTCGGAAAACGCGTCGACTATTCGGGGCGCTCGGTGATCGTCGTCGGCCCCGACCTCAAGCTCCACCAGTGCGGCCTTCCCAAGAAGATGGCGCTCGAACTGTTTAAGCCGTTTATTTATCACCGGCTCGAACAGCGAGGCCACTGCACAACCATCAAGCAGGCCAAGGAACTGGTCGAACAGCAGGATCCCGTGGTCTGGGACATCCTCGAAGAGGTTATCCGCGACCACCCCATCCTCCTCAACCGCGCCCCGACGCTGCACCGACTCGGCATCCAGGCGTTCGAGCCCGTGTTGGTGGAAGGCAAAGCCATCAAGATCCATCCGCTCGTCTGCACGGCGTTCAACGCTGACTTCGACGGCGACCAGATGGCCGTCCATATTCCTCTGTCGCCCGAAGCTCAGATCGAGGCGGCCACGCTCATGCTGGCCTCGAACAACATTCTGTCGCCCGCGCATGGGTCTCCAATCGCCGTACCGACCCAGGACATGGTGCTCGGGCTGTACTACCTCACCAAGGCCAGACCGAAGACCAAGGGCGAGGGCCGTACTTTCGCCTCTAATGACGATGTACTCATCGCGCTCGAGATGGGCGAGGTGGAAACACTTACGCCGATCAAGCTGCGGTACTCCGGGAAGGTCATCGACCTCACCAAGGCCTTCGACAACCAAAACGTCCTTCATACCGAACCGATCGAGTTCAACAAGCAGTACATGGACACAACGGTCGGCCGGGTCATCTTGAACGACGTCCTTCCGGACGAGATGCCTTTTATCAACGGCCTGCTCAAGAAGAAGGGCCTGACACAACTCGTCCAGTATTGCTACCTCAGGTTTGGGCTGCCGACTACGGTGCAGATGCTCGACCGGGTCAAGGACCTTGGCTTCCTCTACGCCACCCGCGCCGGCATCTCCATCGGGATCGACGACATGGTCGTGCCCGGTGAGAAAGCCAAGCTTGTCAAAGACGCCGAAAAACAGGTCATGCAGGTGCAGCAGCAGTACCAGGAAGGCGCCATCACCCACGGCGAGCGCTACAACAAGATCATCGAGATCTGGTCGAAAGTCACCGAGCGTGTCTCCGATGAAATGTTCAAGGTGATGGAGGAGGATGATCGCACCGGACGCTACCTGAATCCCATTTACATCATGGCCGACTCCGGCGCCCGCGGCTCCAAACAACAGATCCGCCAGCTCGCCGGCATGCGCGGATTGATGGCCAAGCCATCCGGCGAGATCATGGAGACCCCGATCACCGCGAATTTCCGCGAGGGTCTTAACGTACTCCAGTACTTCATCTCAACGCACGGCGCCCGCAAGGGACTCGCCGACACGGCGCTCAAGACGGCCGACTCGGGTTACCTTACGCGCCGCCTCGTTGACGTCGCCCAAGACGTCATCGTCAGCGAATTCGACTGCGGCACCAACGACGGCATTTTCGTCGAACCGATCGTCGAATCTGGTGAGATCATCGAGCCCCTCCGCGACCGCATCGTCGGCCGCGTGGCGCTCGAGGACGTGCTCGATTACGACCAGAATATTCTCATTCGGGCAAACCAGGAGATCAGCGAAGAGCTGGCCGCTTCGATCCAGTCCTCTGGCATCGAGCGCGTCAAGATCCGTTCCGTGCTCACCTGTGAGTCCAAACGGGGCGCCTGCCAACTCTGCTACGGCCGTAACCTGGCCACCGGACGTCTGGTGGAGCGGGGTGAAGCGGTTGGCGTCATCGCCGCCCAGTCGATCGGCGAGCCCGGCACGCAGTTGACCATGCGTACCTTCCACATCGGCGGCGCCGCAACCCGTGTCAGTGAGCAATCCACTCAGGACGCCAAGTCGGGCGGCAAGGTCAAGTACCTCGGCATCGTCACCGTGCGAAACCACCTGGGCGAGTTGATCGCCATGAACCGCAACGGAATTCTGGCTGTGGTCGACGAGAAGGGCCGCGAGAAGGAACGCTATCAAGTCGTTTACGGCGCCAAAATCCTGTTCGAGGATGGGGCGTCGGTCGAGGCAAACCAGGTCCTTCTTGAGTGGGATCCCTACACCTTCTCGATCCTTACCGAAGTAAGCGGCACAGTCCACTTCCGTGACCTCGTGGATGGCGAGACGCTCCAGGAGCAGGTTGACGAAATCACCGGCATGTCGCAGTGGGTCGTCGTGGACGCACCTGACGCCAAGCGTATGCCTACCGTCATGATTCGCCCCGCCGGAGGCACGCGGTCGGAGGAGAAACGCTACCTCATGCCGACCCATGCCCACCTGATGGTGCGCGACGGCGAGGACGCGCACGCCGGCGACGTGGTTGCGAAGATCCCGCGAGCCACCACGAAGACGAAGGACATCACCGGTGGTCTCCCGCGCGTCGTCGAGTTGTTCGAGGCGCGCAAGCCGCGCGAAACGGCGGTCATTTCCGAGATCAACGGCGCCGTCAAGTTCGGGGAGGTTTCCAAGGGCTTCCGCAAAGTCTACGTCATCGGAGACGACGGACAGCAGCGCGAGTACCTCATTCCACGCGGCGTTCATATTAATGTGCAGGAAGGCGAGCGCGTCCGTGCCGGCGACCCTCTGATGGACGGACCGCGCAACCCGCATGACATTCTTCACGTTCTGGGCGAGAAGGAACTCCAGAAATACCTGGTCAACGAAATCCAGGAGGTTTACCGCCTTCAGGGCGTCAACATTAACGATAAGCACCTTGAGGTCATCGTTCGTCAGATGATGCGCTGGGTGAAAATCGAGGAAATCGGCGACACCGAGTTCCTCCCCGAGGAAGTGGTCGACAAGTTCAAGTTTCGAGAGGAAAACCTTCGCGTGGTCGAGGTCGGCGGCCGTCCCGCCGACGGGAAGGCCGTTCTCCTCGGGATTACCAAGGCGTCGCTCTCGACCGACTCGTTTATCTCCGCCGCTTCGTTCCAGGAGACCACCCGCGTGCTCACCGAAGCCGCCATCAACGGCAAGGTGGACCACCTTCGCGGTCTCAAAGAGAACGTCATCATGGGCCGCCTCATCCCCGCCGGTACCGGCATGGAGTACTACCGCCGCGTCAAGATCGCCGGCGAGGACATCGAGGAGGAGGTCATGACTGAGGAACCCGAGGGCCCCCTCGAAGGGATTCCTGGATACGAGGAGGAGACCCGCCTCCACTACACAGGTGGACTCTCCGAAGACGTCGGCGACCAGTCCCTGGCCGAGTAAGCACCGGCATCGTGCAGTCTCTGCAAAGGCGCCCCGTTGGAAGAAACAGCGGGGCGTTTTTCTTTGCCAGACGCCTCTCAGATCACGGCTAATAAACCTAAAGTACTAGAACCATTGTTGTAATCCCTCGGTTGATTCGCTTCGTTTTTCACTGAAATTCGAAGGAATGTGCGAATTTCCTTGACTTATTGCCAGTCATAGTACGTATAATACGTCTA
>JAEHDI010000994.1 GCA_016880505.1 Bryobacterales bacterium
ACGCGGTCGACCAGCGAATTTCGGGGAAAGGCCCAGAAGCTCCAGCGATTGGTGAAAATTGAGGAACCGTTCGCAAGTTCCACCGTCAGCTCCAGCTTTCGGGCCGCTGTCCCTGGAAGAGGTGTAAGAGACGGGCGGGCAACGCGGGCCACCTCGCCGAGCGCCACGTTCACTCCGGCTACGTCACCGCCGCCCGCCCGGCGCGCGCCGTCCATCAGGCTCCAGCGCAGCGTGCCGTCGCGGATCGGTTCCTCGCCATAGTTGGAGACGAACACGTCGAAGGACTTGCCGCGCTCACTCCACATGGTGCGGTCATGGACATCCGCGCCGATCAAGACCAGCACCGCGCTGTTCAGCCGAGCCCCTTCGGACGGGTCCACGCCCTTGGGCTGCCAGAAGTAATCAAACCATCCCTCCTCCCACGAATCGCCCTCGCCGGTCCCGCCGGGGTAGTCGACGATCAGCCAGTAGTGGTAGCCGGTAACATCGGGGTCGAGCCGCACGCGTTCGATCTGATACTTCCTCCCGGCCTGCTGCAGCCTTTGTGAGTTACGGAGGTAGAGGGAATAGAGATCAGCCAATCCGCTCCGCTCCACCCAGCGCTTCTTCTCTTCCAGCCAGGTGGGCACGACCACGCCAGTGAACTTCGGGATGAGCAAGATGTCCGGCAGTGAGCAATAGTACTTTCCGAACTCATGCCGCACAGTCGGGACGTCTTTGGCAGCGCCCGTGAAGATGCTCGCCACGTCGGTCGGATCGAGCATCAGGCCGTCGTTCGACAGGATCAACCGGTCGGGGTCGATCGACTTCGCCAGCCGATAGAACTCCTCCACGGTTTCGCGGAATTCCTTTCGTTCGGAGTCGCTCTTGAGCCAATTCAGGTTCAGCTCGTTTCCGAGCGCCAGCGAGAGAAATGAGGGGTGGTTCCGATGGACACGAAGGGTCCGTTCCAGTTCCGCGCGAAGGAACTCTTTGTGTGGGAGGAAGTGCATCGTGTAGGCAACCGGTAACTCGGCCATGACAAGCACACCGGCTTCGTCCGCAGCCTCGAAGAACTCCCGGACCGGCGTCATCGAATGAAATCGGACGGCATTGAAGCCGAACGCCCGCGCCTGGCGCAGCCGTTCGAGATACACCGTCTTGGAGGCCGGCGGAACGCCGTCGAGCACCTCGATATTGTCATCGCCGTAACCCCGCAGATAGAGCGGCTTTCCATTGAGCAGGAGAACCCGGCCGCGCGTCCGAATTTCCCGTATCCCAAAGCGTTCTTGAACGAAGTCGAGTTCGCGGTTGTTTTCGATCAACCGGATCGAGGCTGTATGGAGGTAAGGATCTTCCGGAGACCACATGCGGGCGCCCGGCATGGGCAGCACAATTTCCGCCGCCGCGCCCGTGGCCCCCGCGACGCCGCGATATTGCCCGGCAGTCACCTCCACTCGCACAGGAGAACGCCTTTCCGTCCCCCGCCGCCGTAGCGACACTCGGAATGTTGCCTGCCGCTTCTCGACGTCGGGCCGGATGGCGACTTCGTCGATCCACACGGGCTCAGTCGCTTCCAGATGGACGGCGCCGTAGATGCCGCCCCAGTTGCCGATGTAGTTCAACATTCCGATCGGGTACGCGGCTTGTTGGTCGTGCGGAGAGTCGGACACGTTCGGGCCGGGATTGGCGACACGCACGACGATCGTGTTTTCCGAACCGGGCCGGACGTGATCGGTAACATCGAACGAAAACGGCGTGGTGAAGCCGCTGTGCTCTCCCGCCTTCGCTCCGTTCACGAAGAGCGTCGTGTGCCGAAGCGCCCCGCCAAGATGCAGGCGCACCACCTTTCCCTGCCACGCGGAGGGAATCGCGACGGTGCGGCGGTACCATGCCGCGCCGGCGTAGTGGTTGCGCAGGATGCCCGAGCGCTCGCCAACACCCTGCGCCTGCCACGCACCGGGAACCCTGATCGTGGAGGCGAATTCTCCCCCGCCGGCGTACCATTGCTGCTTTTCTCCGGAATCCTGAGGGTCGAGGCGAAACTGCCAGGGCCCATTGAGGTCGATACGGGGCCGTTCAGCGGCACGGCAAAAGACCGCTGCCGCGAACGTCAGGGCGAGCATGAATACCGGACGGCCATTCGAGAGCATCACGCCGAGACTCTACCACGCGAGCGGGCCGTGGTGCGTATAATCGCGTGTGCCGGTATGAGATACCTCATTGCGCTGTTGCTCGTCTTCCGCGCCCTCGCCGCGGCTCCGGACCCGCTTGCCTCGCAGGTCACCATCTATCGCGACGACTACGGGGTACCCCACGTCG
>JAEHDI010000122.1 GCA_016880505.1 Bryobacterales bacterium
CAGTTCCTTCAGTTTGTTGACCAGGACTTCGAGGCTGTGGTCATTGTGGAGTATCTCTCCGTCGTAGCGGTCGATGGCACGGCGCAAGAAGGAATCCGGGTTGATGCCCTTCGCCTTGCTGTTGGCTCGACTGATGGTGGCCCCGCCGCCGTACTGCAGTTTGTCGCGAAGCCGGTCGTAGTCACGGTCGAAGGCGGCGCTCTCCGCGGGATTTGCGAACTTCTCCTCGAAGCCGGCTGGAGGACGATAGGGAGCGTGCGGGTCGGTCGCATGTGCATAGAGGAAGAAAGGCTCGTCCCGATGCTGTTCCAGCCAAGGAATGATCACCTTATTCAAGGCCCCGGAATCGGTCCCGCGGTCAATTTCATCCGTTCGCTGGCGGTGAACGACCGCGTACTCCATCAAGTAGTCCACGCCCTTCTCGAGCCCGGATACCCGCCCGGCAAACGGATTGGTCACGACACTGGCCGTGACGTATCCGGCGGCACGCAGGGTCTCGGCCATCGTGGTGGCGCCCTGCGGAATTGCGTCTGTGTCGCGAGCGATGCCGTGCGTGTACGCGTAGAGCGAGGTCAGCAGCGACGGCACCGAGGCCTTCGTCCACGGGGCCTGTGCCTGCGCGTCATCGAAGACCACACTGGATGCACCGAGCCGTTTGAGGAATGGCGTGGTTTCCCTCGTGTAACCGTACAGGCTGGTGTGATCCGGCCTGAGGCTGCACACGAGGTAGACCAAAACATTCGGCCGCGCTTTCGGCGCTCGCGCAGTCAGCAGCGGATTGGCCCACATGCCGACAGCACCCTGCGACGCGGAACTGGTTTCAAATACCAGCTTGGTGCTCCTGCCGGCGAACGCGGACAGGTCTACACTGGCGTCCGCCCAGATATCCGGATCGTCCAGTGATTTCGAGTAGAGAGGCGTGCTCGACCCATCCGCGAGCACACGGAAGGTGACGGACTTGCCCTTCTCCGCAACTCCGACTCCGAAACTCAGCAGCCCTTTCTCGGGCACGCGCACTTCGTAGGAAATTGTGGATGGGGAATGCGCGTAGATCGTGTTTCGGTATTCGTCGCGTTTTCCGGTGAAATGGCGGCCCGCCGCCTTCGGAAAACTCGTCCTTCGCGGCACGAGCTCGATGAAGTCGATGGCCGCGAGGTGAATCGGGCTGTCCGTCGGCATGATCGCGAGCGGCCGGCTGCCACGGGGCACCTCGATGTTCACGTCAAAACGGTAGACCTGATACTGCTTCGGCGGGGCCAGTTTTCGTTTCATCTCCACGTCGCCGATCTTGATCTTGACTTCCGAACCGCCCTCGGCCATCATCCGGATCTGAACGCTCTCGAAGAGGCTCCAGTCGATCGGAAACGCCTTCGGCGAGACGATCACGGGTGATCCGCCATCCCCCTTCACAATGAGATCGCCGTCACGGAGGCCCATGTTACCTCGAAGCAGTTCCCAGGTGGCGTCTTTCTCGGTGTAGAAGTTCTTCCACACAACCGGGTCAGTCACCCTCGCGGCGGTTGAGACATTCGCTGCCGAGACGGACGCCGCCGTTTCAAATTGATCGTCGAACCGATAGATGCGATCGGCGGACGGCGCCTGCTTCGCCGGCTGTTGAGTGCGACAGGAAACTCCCAGAAGGAGTAGGCCTACGGACAGAACCGCCCCGAAAACAGAGGATTGCCGGAGTGCGCGCATGGGGCTGAAATCACAAGTATATCCGGGCCGCTAGACGAAAAAGGCGGAGTGCGGTCCGAAAAACCGCACTCCGCCCAAAAGTCGCCCTGCGCGATCTTGCTAGAACTCGACGCGCATGGAGAATTGAATGATGCGAGGATCGTTCGCCTGTCGGCTTAGGTCTTGCAGCCCTGTGGACGTCGACGGATTGAGGTCCAACGGATGATTGAACGCGTTGAAGAAATCCGCCGTGAGACGAGCCTTAATTCTCTCGGTGAAGTAGATGTTCTTAAAGAGGGAAAGGTCCGTGTTCCAGGCGCCTGGTCCACGGAAGAAATTCCGCGCATTCCAGCTCAGGTTCTCCGAAATGGAGGTATTGCGGACGCTGCCATCGGCAAGCTGCATCTGCACGCGGTTATCGAAGCCGGCTCCGACGGGCCGGTAGACGCGTTGCGAGCGCTCGACCGGGACCAGCGCCTGAAGCGCCGACTTATCCACGCCTGACGCCAAACTGGGGTCGAGATAGCCGCGGAACCATAGACGCTGCCGCAGGCCGTTGTAGGTCATCTCCAGCCGCTGGCCGGAATCCAGCGTGGGATCACCAAACAGGTATCGGCTGGCGTCCACACCCATCCAGTTGCCGGAGCGCCAGTTGCCGATGAAAGCAATCTGCCAGCCGCCAATCAGGTGATTCACCAGGCCGCTCGCGCCGTTGCCGTACCTCTGGCCCTTGCCAAACGGCAGGTCGTAAATGCCGTTAAACCGAATCCGATGCGCCGGTACTTCCACCGAATTGGCATATCCCATACGAAGCCGCTGATCATCGGAAAGGTTCGGA
>JAEHDI010000995.1 GCA_016880505.1 Bryobacterales bacterium
ACGATCGCGTCGAACCGGGTCACAACATTCCCTCGACCTGCGTGTAAACGGCGTCGAGCGCCGCCGGCAGCGCCGCCGCGTCCTTTCCTCCCGCTTCGGCCATGTCCGGCCGCCCGCCGCCTTTGCCACCGACCATCTGGGCCACGGATCCGGCGAGCTTGCCCGCGTGCACCTTTCCGGTCAGGTCTTTGGTGACCGCCGAGACGATGGCGACGTTCGAATCGTCGATAGAAGCGAGCACGACGACGCCGGACTTCCACTTATTTCGCAGCGCATCGGCGAGCACGCGCATCTGCTGCCGGTCCAGACCGTCCACGCGACCGGCGAGCACGCGGACGCCCTTCAGCGTGCGTGCCTGTCCTTCGAGCTCGGAAAGCTGCGCCTGAGCCACGCGGTTCTTCATCTGGTCGAGTTGCTTCTCGATGGCCCGCTGCTGGGCAATGAGTTTCTCGACGTGATCCACCAGTTCGGTCTCGGAGGCTCGCACGATCTGCGAGATCCGGGCCAGCGATTCCGAGGCGTGCCGGAAGCGATGGAGCGCGCCCTCGCCGGTGATGGCCTCGACCCTGCGAACTCCCGCCGAGATGCTTCCCTCGGAGACGATCTTGCACAGGCCGATGTCACCCGTGCGCCGCACGTGGGTGCCGCCGCACAGTTCCTTACTGAAGCCGGGGACGGAGACGACACGGACGGTGTCGCCGTACTTCTCGCCGAACAGCGCCATGGCGCCGGTGGTGATGGCGCTGTCCAGGTCCATTAGATCGGTCTGGACGTCGGTGTTCCGGAGAATCTGCTCGTTGACGAGGCGTTCGACTTCCTCGATCTCCGCCGGGTCCATCGCCGCGTAGTGCGTGAAGTCGAAGCGGAGGCGCGACGGCTCCACGACGCTGCCCGCCTGCTTGACGTGGGTCCCGAGAACCGTGCGCAATGCCGCGTGAACCAGATGGGTCGCGGTATGGTTACGCATCGTAGAGCGCCGCGGGGACTCATCCACCTGGGCGCGCAGCAGATCACCAACGCGGATCGGCGCGAGGGCCACGATGCGATGGACCGAGAGCCCGGCGAGGGCGGGATAGACCGATTCGACGCGAGCCACTTGGGCGCCCGTTTCCTTGGAATAGAGTGCGCCGGTGTCGCCGACCTGGCCGCCGGCTTCGGCATAAAACGGCGTTTCGTCCAGAACGAGCTCGGCACTGGCTCCTGGGGCAACCTCGTCCGCGAGGGACTGGTTCACCACCAGGCCTACCACTCGGGAGGAGGCCGACTCCAGCGTGTCGTAGCCGAGGAAGCGTGTACGGCGCTTTTCGGCGAGCGCTTCATAGACGGGCGCAATCTGCGCTTGTTGTGCTCCCTTCCAGCTTGCGCGGGCACGCTCGCGCTGGCGCTCCATTTCACGTTCGAACCCGTCGCGGTCGATCGTAAGGCCGTAGTCACCCGCCATCTCGTCCTGCTCGTCGAGCGCAAGGCCGTAAGTGTCGTACAGCTTGAACGCGACCGGACCGGCCAGCACACCGGCAGCGGCGGCTTTGGCTTCGTCGTGGAAGACCCGCTCGGCCACCTGGAATGTGGTCTGGTAGCGGTGCTCCTCATCCTTCACCACACGGGCGACGCGCGGAACGCTCTCCATCATCTCGGGATATGCAGGCCGCATCAGGTCGGCGACGACCCCCGTGAGCTTGTAGAGGAACGGTTCATGAACCCCGATCAAGCGCGCGTGCCGCATGCCGCGGCGCATGATCTTGCGGAGCACGTAGCCGCGGCCTTCGTTCGACGGCACGACGCCGTCGTGAATCAGGAACGCGGCGGCGCGGCTGTGGTCGGCGCAAATGCGCAGCGCGGTATCGGTACGGGCGTCCTCGCCGTACACGACGCCGAACAGATCGGCCGAGCGTTCGATGATCGGCCGCAGAAGGTCCGTTTCGTAGTTGGAAAGCTTGCCTTGCAGGATGGCCGCGACGCGCTCGAGACCCATACCGGTGTCGATGGACGGGCGGGGCAGCGGAGTGAGGATTCCGTTCATGTCGCGCTCGTACTGCATGAACACGAGGTTCCAGATCTCGACGTAACGGCCGCCGCAGTCGCTCGGGAACTTTTCGTCCTCGTGACCCGGCTCCGACGCCTCCGGCCCGAGGTCATAGTGAATCTCCGAGCACGGCCCGCACGGTCCGGTGTCGCCCATCTGCCAGAAGTTGTCCTTCTCATCGAGACGGAAGATCCGGCTTTTCGGGAAACCGGTTACCTTCTGCCACAGCAGCTCCGCTTCGTCGTCCTCGCGGAACACGGTAATATGCAAACGGTCCTGCGGCATCCCGTAGTCCTTCGTGACCAGCTCCCAGGCAAAAGCAATCGCGTCGGCCTTGAAGTAGTCCCCAAAGGAGAAGTTGCCGAGCATCTCGAAGAACGTGTGGTGCCGGCGCGTGTAGCCGACATTGTCCAGGTCATTGTGTTTTCCGCCGGCCCGCACGCACTTTTGGGAGGAGGCGGCGCGCGTGTAGTCCCGCTTCTCGCGGCCCAGGAAGACGTCCTTGAACTGGTTCATGCCCGCGTTGGTAAACAGCAATGTCGGATCGTTGGCCGGCACCAATGACGAGCTGGGAACCACACGGTGGCCGCGCTGAGCGAAGAAATCGAGGAATTTCCGGCGGATTTCGTGACCTGTCACAGATTTTATTGTGACACGGTGGCGATTTCCTCGCAGATTCGACGCACTTCCGCACGCGGATCTTTCGCGCGTGTGACTTGCCGTCCGATCACCAGATAGTTGGCGCCGTTTCTCATCGCCTCGGCGGGCGTCGCGACGCGTTTCTGATCGCCTTTCCCCTCGCCCGCTGAGCGCACACCCGGCGTCACCAGGATGGCCTTCGGTCCAGCGATGCCGCGCACGGCGGCAACTTCGAGCGGCGAGCAGACCAGTCCGTCCACGCCCGCCTCCATCGCCTTGGTGACGCGCAGGTCCACCAGCTCGGAGACGCTGCAGGGATAACCGAGATCTGCGAGATCGTTCTGGTCGAAACTCGTAAGCACTGTGACGGCCAGCAGTTTCAGCGAGGAATCTCCGCGGCCGTCAATAGCGGCCCGCATCACCGCCTTGCTGCCGTGGACAGTGCAGAAGGTGACTCCGCTCATCGCCACCTGTGCGACGGCGCGTTTGACCGTCTCGCCGATGTCGTAGAACTTCATGTCCAGGAAAACACGCTTTCCAGAGCCGATAAGCTCCCGCACGAATTCCATGCCGGCGGAGGCATAGAGTTCCATGCCCACCTTGTAGAAAGATACGGCGTCTCCGAGCTTGGAGACCAGCTCCCGCGCTGCTTCGGCGGATTCAAAATCAAGGGCGATGATGATGTGCGAGCGAGTCATGGTCCGGTTATTGGGCGGTCCGCCAGCGGACCGCCCGCCCCGACCAGCAGTCTACCAGTATTTGAGGATGAGGGCCTTGGTTTTTTGAACGCCCTCGACCGCGCCGAGCTTGCCTTCGTATTCGATCGAGATCGGCCCCTTGTACTTGTTTTTCTTCAGCATCTTCAGAACGCGCGGGAAATCGTAATCTGATGCTTCACCATTTGCATCGAACTCCATGATTTTAACGTGTGTTACGAATGCGAATGGAGCGACTGCCCGTAGGCCGGCGAGAGCTGCTCGAAGTTGGGCGCATAGAGCAGGACCAGCCCAGCGCGCTCCTTGTGAGAAGGGGTGGAGTCGCGCGGCTCGGAGTCGTAACTGGACGAAACGCCGGTCCGGTACCTGCTCATCCCACGTTGGAGCGTATCACTGTCGGTCGCTCGGGGGGGGCGGGAGAGCGCCGGGATCGACGTCAAGGCGCT
>JAEHDI010000996.1 GCA_016880505.1 Bryobacterales bacterium
AACGATCGGGTTGCAGACCGGGTCCAACGAGATCACCGTCACCGCGACGGCGGCGAGCGGCACGAAGTCTTCCCGCAAGCTGACGGTGAGCTTCGGCGGCGGGCCTGACACCGTCGCGCCCGCCATCACCATCACTTACCCAACTTCGGCCGCCGTGGTGATGTATTCGGCCTCGATTTCGGTGCGCGGCACGGCGACGGACAACGCCAGTGTGAGCGCCGTTACGTGGTCGGTCTCGAGCGGGAAGTCGGGCAACGCGGCGGGAACGAACTTCTGGGCTACCCCGGAAATCCCGCTGCTGGTTGGTACGAACACAGTCGTCGTGAGGGCGTTCGATGCCGCCGGAAACTCGTCCTGGAGGTCGATCACGATCACGCGGAGGTAGCTTGCAGGCGGGAACTCAGGGTTTCCCGACGCTGGCGTTTTCTTTTTCCAGATATTCCGACAGAGGGCGGAAGTACTCCATCATCGCGCGTGAGCTGAGGTCCTCGCCGGTCTTCTCTCGCAGAACCTGCCGCCAGTCGCGCGTGGCGCCGAGGCTCAGGATTTCCCAGAGCCAGCGGCCCACCTCCCTATTCCCGAAGTAATTGCAGTGGCGCGGGTCCTGCTTTAGGATGCGGCGGGCAATGTAGTCGTGCAGCTGATACTTCAGCAGGGTGGCGACGGCGTAGTCGAAGTACTGAGCGGGGTCGTCAATCAGGTGGCTCTTCGTGCAGGCGTCACAGAACTCCTCTCCACGTCCGGAAGGCGGCTCGAATCCCTGGTATTTGGTCACCAGCTCCCACCAGCGGCGATTGAACTGTTCCGCCGGCAGCTTGCGTTCGTACAGGTCGTGTTCGAAGTGAGTCATCACCCCGGCCGACCAAGGCAGAAAGACAACCGCGCTGTCGAGCGCCTCATTCAACAGCCACTGCGTCCGGTCGATCGTCTGGCTGGCCGGCAGCAACCCCAACTGGCGGAGGTACAACTCCTGGCGGGCGGCCGATCCGATCAGGTCCCCAACAGCCTCGTGAAATGCACGGTTCGCGCCCTCACGGAGCACGATGGGCACCTTGGGATTGGAATACGCAAGGTAGTAGTAGACGTGGCCCAGTTCGTGATGGCTCGTCTCGAACCACCGGAAGTTCGGCACGACGCTCATCAGGCTGCGCACGTCCTGGTTGCGATCGATGTGCCAGGCCGAAGCGTGCGTATTCTTACGCCGGGGCGCTCCGGGCGGAAGCTGGTAAAGGTCCGACTTCTCCCAGAATCCGTGTGGAAGGACCGGAAAACCAAGCGAGGTATAGAATCGCTCGGCCTGCCCGACGATCCACTTGGGCTCCTTCCGGCGAAACATTCCGTCAAGGTCGACAGTCCCGGCCAGCCCCGGCCATTCCTGTCCCCAACGGTTCGGCAGCCAGTGCGCCGGGAGGCGTTCGGGAACGGGCTGCCCATACCGCTCGGCGAGTTTGCGCCGCGCGTAGAGATCCAACTGCCGGTACAACGGCTGGGTCTCCAGGACAACCTTGTCCATCAATTGCATCAGTTCGGAGACGGACATGCCGTAATCGGCCACCTGCAAATGGAAGAACGACGAGTAGCCGAGTTCGGTGGCGGTGCGGTTCCTGAGATCACGGACCTCGGCCAAACCGGCCTTTAGCGGCGGACCGATCTGCTTGGACGCCTCCCACACCTTCCTCCGCTCGGCAAGATTGCGGGAATTCAGCAAATTGTCGTCGATCTCGTTGGCGGTGATCGGCTTGAGGCACTGCTCTCCGCGCCATTCCAGGCAGAACGTGAACCCGTCCATCGCCGCCGTCAGTCGCGCCTCGGCTTCAATTCGCGCCTGCACGACGTCGGGAATGGTCCCTGGCGACTCGGCGGCATTGAGAAGGATCTTGTCTAGTTCCCGGAACTTCAGGTCGTTGAGCGACTCCCGCAGATCGAGGAAGCGGCGGCTGCTGTCGATGACGTAGCGGCTCCCTCGGAATGCCGCGAGCGCACGGTCCGCGCCGATGCGTGCTCCCGTGTGTTCCTCAGTGACGTCAGTAACCGATTTCCATTGGGCTTCAGCGGCAACCGTGTACAGACGCCGGTCGAGTTCGTTGTACATCGCCAAGAACTCGTCAACACTCGAGGCGGGCTTTGGTCCGGAATCCGAGCAGCCCCATAGCAGGATAGTCACCAGCAGGAGGGTGGGTCGACTCACACGGCAATTGTAGAACGAAAGCGGCGGAATCAAAGTGTCCCGTTTGCGGGTCACCGGAAGTTGTCGACCAGCATGATGTCGGTGTCGCTCTGGTCCACCTGGGTGTAAAGAAAGGAGCGGCCGTCCGGCGAGATGTCGAGGCCGGAGTTGAACGGGCGTTTGGGGAGTTCGGTGATGAGCCGGTCCTTGCGCGTCTTGAGTTCGAAAAATCTCAGGTAGTAGTGAATTCCTTCTTTCGGCACTTCCTGCCGGTCGAGGAAATAGACGCCCTCATTGACAATGGCCCAGTAGCTCCAGAAGCCGGCCCGCAGCCCTTCGATAACCGGTTCCTCGTCCCCGCCGTCGACCGGCAGCCGCCAGAGACCCGGTGCTCCGGGGGCCCGTGTGTAGTAAATGTACCTGCCGTCCGGCGACTCGATGGCATGGAAACCACCAGCCCGCGTGACTTGGACGGCCGGACCACCTCCGGGAGAAACCTTCCACACCTCAAACGTCCCTGTGCGGTTGGAGGCGAAGTAGACCCACCGCCCGTCTCGGGACCAGCTTGGCACGATGTCCTGCGAACTGTCGGAGGTGAGCCTCCGCGGGACGCCCCCGCCGGCGCCAACGATATAGATGTCCGGGTTGCCGTCCGGCCGCGAATCGAACGCGATGAACTGGCTGTCCGGCGACCAGTAAGGGCTGCCGGTAGGGGGCCCGTCGAAAGAAGTCAACTGATTCGAATTTACCCCGTTGCGGTCGCTAACCCAAATCTCCTGGCTTCCCGAGCGGTTCGACGCGAACACAATGCGCTGCCCATCGGGGGAGTACTTCGGTCCCTGCTCGTGGCGGGTCGACGAGATCAACCGGACGGGCGTCTCCCCTGGAACAGCTTTGCCCGGCATCGGGTACCGCCAGATATTTGTATCGACCACCGAACGTGTGTAGGCGAGGCGGTCACCCTTGCGCGAGATGGCAAGGAACGAAGCGTTCTCACCGATACCGCCCGGAAGCCGCTCGGGTTCACCGCCTCTGGGTGAGATGCGCCACAGCCGGGAATTGCCAGCGCGCGAAGACGAGAAGATCAGCTTTCCATCGACGGGGTTCCAGACGAGCCCCAGGACGCGTCGATTGTCGAACGTAAGCCTCGTCGGTTGACCGCCTCCTTCCAACGACATGACGTAGATGTCCTGGACCGCCAAACTGGCCGTCCTCACAAAAGCCAGCCGCTTTCCATCCGGGGAGAAGGCCGGACTACTGTCACCGGGCGACTTCTTCTCAGGGCTCGTGAGTTTCCGGCGACGCCCGCTTTCGACCGCCATGAGGAAGATGCTCGACGGCTCCTGCGGCGAGTCCTTGTCTGCTATGGCCAGCGTCCTGCCGTCCGGCGACCAGGCGAGGAAAGGAGTATCCAACCCGCTGCGATCCGAACTGGCATCGGAGAGCTTCTGCTCGAGTCCGCCAAGAGCCGGAATCAGATAGAACGCCGAGCCCGAGTCCGATTGGCGCAGGAAGGCAATGTGGCGTCCATCCGGGGACCACACCGGGCTGTAATCGGCGGCGGGATTGCTTGTGAGGCGAAGCGGCGTGCCCGCTTCCACAACTTTCACGTAAATGTCCCAGTCGGTCTCGGTCTCCCCGTTCCACGCAAACGCGACCTGGTTGCCGTCAGGTGAGAAGCTCGGCTGGCTCTCGCTTCCCGGATAGGACGTGAGCGGATTTGCCTGCAGAGCGGTCTCCGGCTTGCCGGCATGTCGCTGCTGGACAAAGAAAATCGCCACGCCCACCAGGACAGCCAGCACGGCGGAAACCAACAGCAGAGACTCGGTCCATGGCCGCCGTGCAGTCGCGGCGGCTCGAGCCGCGCTCTTCGTGCCCGACTCCATGTCCCGGCGCACCCGCTTGAGGTCCACGCGCAGGTCGGCGACGGTCTGATACCGCAACTCGCACTCTTTTTCAAGAGCCTTGTAAATGATCCGTTCGAGTTCCTCCGGTAGCGCCGGATTCGTCTGGAGAGGCGACACCGGCGTCCGGTTGAGAATCCCGTCGTACACCGCCGCGGCTGTCGCGCCCGGAAACGCCGGAGACCCGGCAGCCATCTCGTACATCACGGCACCAAGGCTGAAGATATCCGAACGGTGGTCCACATCGCGGCCGAGGGCCTGTTCGGGGCTCATGTACTGGACCGTACCGACGACGGTTCCGGAGTCGGTGGCCGGGAATGCAAGGGTCTGCGTCGGCGCGGATGCGGTGATCACGCGAGCCTTGGGCAGGCGCATCTTGGCGAGACCGAAATCCAGGACTTTCACGCGGGAACGCGACGTCAGCATGATGTTCGCCGGCTTCACGTCACGATGAGTAATTCCCCGGGAATGGGCTTCTTCGAGCGCATCCGCGACCTGGATCGAGATGTCGAGGATGGCCGGCGCATCGAACGGTCCGTTCCGGATCAGCTCAGCGAGGGTCTGCCCTTCGACGTACTCCATCGCCAGAAACCGGACGCCATCCTCTTCGCCGATCTCGTAGATATGGGCAACGTTCGGATGGCTGAGCGCCGCAGCTGCTTTCGCCTCCTGCTCGAAACGCCGCATCCTCTCCGGATCGGAAGCCACGTCGGCAGGCAGGATTTTGATCGCCACGGTCCGCTCAAGTCGGGTGTCCTGGGCGAGATAAACCTCTCCCATGCCTCCGGATCCGAGACGCGAAATCACCCGATAGTGTGCTAGCGTCGCCCCAGGAGTCATTGGTCGCCGATCTTTCGAATGTAGCACAGGGGGATCGCCCGACAGCACCGGAAAACGCCTGAAAATGTTCTGAGTGCTATTCCGCGGACAGTTCTGCCGCGCACTCGCGAAGAACGCGATCGAGCAGATCCCCCACTTCGAGGTGCTTCGCCCAACGCCTCATGTAGTCCAGGTCCAAACGGTTTCGCTGCACGAGAATCACACCGCGCACGTCATTCCACTGTCGTTCGGACACCTCCCCACCGGCTCGATACCACGCAAGCTTCGCGAGGATCGTATCTTCCGCAGTGGCTACGGGCAACTCGAATTCCGCGTCGAAGACGACCGGGTGCTCGATGACTCGTCGGTGGAACTGCAATTCGTAGTAGGCGTCGGCCTTCAGGGGGAAGAGGTCGAACTTGTATCCCGTTGCGTAGTGAATCAGATTGAACGACCTGCCCGCTGCGAGGGCGCTCCGGATCATTCCCGTATCGGCATAGAACGCCTGCCCAAGTTCCGCAACAAGCTGGTCAACCTGGGGTGGCCGCAGCTTCACAACCAAGTCGATGTCTTGGGTCGCGCGGACTACCCCGTGGATCGAACTTGCCAGGGATCCTCCGGCCATGAATGGAATTCCGATCCGGTTCAAAGCGTCTATGACCAATCTTAATGCTGTGTCCGGTGATGTCATGGCTCTGCGGCGAGGGGGTCCCAGCCGTAAACGCGGATCATCGTCTCACGGTCCAACCGCCGGGCGACCGTCCGCAGGAAGACCTCGCGTTCGCTGGCGTCGGGATGGAGCCTCCGTACATTCGCCTCAGACAAACGCCGGATCATTTCGGACATTTGAAGCACCGTCTCGATCTTTCGGCTGACAGGCATCTCTCGCTGCACCCCGAGGAAGACCCCAAGAGCCCGCGGATCGGTGTCGGCGTACCATTCCGCGGCGGGCACGGTCACCCCAACAACTTTTCGAGCTTCGATCCCGGCATCACGATCGTCTGATCGCGCTCGGGACCGGTCGAGATGCAGCCAATCTCGACGCCCGTGCGGTCCTGGAGGAACCGCAGGTAGTTCCTAGCCCGCACAGGCAGGTCTTCATAGCGTGTGACGCCGGCTGTTCGGGTACGCCAGCCTGGCAGCCGTTCGAACACCGGCTCGATCGCTTCCACACCCCGGCGGGTGGCCGGCATCTCGAGCGATTCCCTGCCGTCGACGCGATACGCCGTGCAAACGGGGATGTCATCGAGCTCGTCGAGCACATCGAGCTTGGTGATCACCAGGCTGTCGAAGCCGTTCACCATCGCCGTGTACCGGAGAAGCGGCACGTCAAACCACCCGCAGCGCCGGGGACGGCCGGTGACCGCGCCGTACTCGTTGCCGACCTTTCGGATACGCTCGCCCATCTCGTCCTTGGCTTCGGTCGGGAACGGACCGCCGCCAACCCGCGTGATATAAGCCTTCGAGACGCCGAGGACGCCGTGAATCTTCGTGGGCGGCACACCGGCCCCGGTGCAGACGCCGCCGGCGGCAGCGCTCGACGACGTCACGAACGGATACGTGCCGTGGTCGATGTCGAGCATCGTGCCCTGGGCGCCCTCGAACAGTACCCGCTTGCCCGAGCCGATGGCGTTATTGAGCAGCGCCGCCGTGTCGCAGACCATGGGCCGGATACGCTCGGCGAGTTGCGCGTACTGCTGCCGGATCGCCTGGAGGTCGACCGGTTCATCGATGCCGAAGGCGCGGGCGAGTGCCTGCTTGTCCTCGGCCAAATAGCCGTACAGGCAGGCAAAACTCTCCGGGTCGACAAATTCGCCGATCCGGATGCCGCGGCGGCCGACCTTGTCCTCGTAGCACGGGCCGATACCGCGCGAGGTCGTGCCGATGGCCACGCGGTCCGGCCGGCTCTCGGCGATCTTCTCCACAATGCGGTGGAACGGGAAGATCACGTGAGCCCGGTTGCTGACGGCGAGCTGGCTCCTCACGTCGATGCCTAAGGTTTCGAGCGCTTCAATCTCGTCAATCAGCGCCGCGGGATCGATCACCAGACCGTTCCCGATAACTGCCTGTTTTCCCGGGCGCAGAATGCCGCTGGGAATCAGCTTGAGAATGAACTTCTTGTCCCCGATACGAACGGTGTGCCCGGCGTTGTGGCCGCCCTGGTACCTTGCCACAACGTCAAACCGTTCGGAAAAAAGATCGACAATTTTTCCTTTTCCTTCGTCGCCCCACTGTGCGCCCAAAACGACTATGTTGCTCATGTTGAAGTGCGGAACCAACTTATTGTAGCGCACGCGGCTGTGCTACCCTGCTTTCGATGCGGCTTTCGGAAGTGTTTGTCCACCTCGGCGAGCAGCGCTTTGGCGACCTCGTGCGGCGGATCTCGATTGGAAAACTAAGAACTTACCAGCTTTATGAGTCTTTCAAGACAAGGGCACACCTGGGGAAGGTGAATACGGAAACGCTGCGTAAGGCGGCTCCGCGTCTGTGGGCGCGCGTCCAGGAAAACGACGAAGATCTGGCGAAGGATACGGCCCAGGCGATCCTTTTGACCCACTTCGACATGGTGAAAAGCGTGCTCGATTTCCTTGGCATCCCGAACGAGGATGGTTTCTTCGCCAAGGACCTCGACGCCTCGTCTTACCTCACGGACGGCTGGCAACAACGGGCCTACGACAAGTTCCACGGCGTGTACCCCGAACCGGCGATCCTGCTCTACGTCAATCACCTCGCGTGGGAGCTGGAAAAGGAGCCGCGGCTCTTCACGCCCCCGAATTGATCTCACGTTAGAATAAGAAGTTTCCCGACCATGTTGGATGCCACGCTGTCACAACTGGAGACCCGTGCACGCGAACGCATTGCGGCGGCGGCCACGGCGCAGGATCTCGAACCGGTGCGCATCGAAGTGCTCGGACGGAAAGGCGCGCTTGCGCAGGTCAGCAAGGACCTCGGAAAGCTCCCTCCCGACGAGCGGGCGCGTATCGGCAAGCTGCTGAACACCGTTAAACAAAGCCTCGAAGAGGCCATGGAGGCGCGCAAGTCGCAGTTCGACGCCGCCGCCCTCGCCGCCCGCCTCGACGCCGAATGGCTTGATCTGACCCTGCCGGCGCCGGAGCCGGAGCGCGGACATTTGCACCTCCTCTCGCAGATTCAGGCCGAGCTCGAGGATATCTTCACTTCGCTCGGCTTCACAGTGCTGGACGGTCCGGAAGTCGAGACCGAGTATCACAACTTCGACGCGCTGAACATCCCGCCGGACCATCCGGCGCGCGACATGCAGGACACTTTCTGGCTGACCGACGGCAACCTCCTACGAACGCACACTTCACCGGTACAGGTGCGCGGCATGGAGCGCCTCGGCCCCCCGCTCCGGATGATCGCTCCCGGCCGCGTGTTCCGCAATGAGGAAGTCGACGCCTCGCACGAGCACACCTTCTACCAACTGGAAGGAATGATGATCGACCGCGAGGTCTCCATCGCCCACTTGGTCTACTTCATGAAGACGATGCTGAGCGAGGTCTTCCGGCGCGAGGTGACCGTACGACTGCGCCCGGGGTATTTTCCCTTCGTCGAACCGGGCTTCGAGCTGGACATCCGCTGCCTGCTCTGCGATGGACAGGGCTGCCGCGTCTGCAAGCAGAGCGGATGGCTCGAACAGGTCGGCTGCGGCCTGGTGCATCCCAATGTGCTCCGAAACAGCGGCATCGACCCCGAGCAGTGGATGGGCTGGGCGTTCGGCGTGGGGTTGACGCGGCTCGTGATGATGCGCCACGCCATCGACGACATTCGCTACCTCCAGAGCGGCGATCTCAGATTCTTGAGGCAATTTTAGAAGGAGCCCCGGAACGTGAAATTTTCCTACAACTGGCTCCGCGAACTCGTAGACAAGCTTGAGACTCCGTCAGCCGAGCTCGGGCGCTTGATCACCATGAAGACGGCGGAGTGCGAGGGAATTGAGAGCTTCGGCGCGAACCTGACGACTGTGTGCGCGGCCAAGGTGGTCTCCGCGGAACCTCTCGGCGCCGGCCACAACAAGAAAGTCGTCTTGGATGCCGGCCGCTTCGGCAAGAAGACTGTCGTGTGCGGCGCGCCCAACTGCCGCCCCGGCATCACCAGCGCCTGGGCGTCTCCGGGCACGCGACTCGGCGGGATGGAGATTGGAGCGATCGCTATCGACGGCGTGACCAGCGAGGGCATGCTCGCCAGCGGGGCCGAGCTCGGTATCAACCGGGACGCGGCCGGAATCCTCGAGATCGACGCCGCGCCCGGCGATCCCATCCCCGGCTGTGCGCCGGACCAGATCCTCGAGATCGACAATAAGTCGATCACTCACCGCCCGGACCTGTGGGGGCATCACGGGCTCGCCCGCGAGGTTGCGGCGATCACGGGATTGCGGCTCCTCGATCCGGTGAAGCCTGACCTTGTTCCCGGCGGTCCGGCGCCCATCGGCGTGGATATCCGCGACCTCGACCTCTGCCCGCGTTACAGCGCGCTGGCCTTCGAAAACGTCACTGTCCAACCCTCGCCGCTGTGGCTCCAGTACCGGCTGGAAGCGATCGGCCTTAACCCGATCAACAACATCGTCGACGTAACGAACTACATCATGGCCGAGCTTTCCCAGCCGATGCATGCTTTTGACTGGGACACGCTGAAGGGCGCCACAATCATCGTACGCACGGCCGTTGAAGGCGAGCACTTTGTCGCGCTGAACGAGGAAGAGTATCACCTGGATACGCGCGACCTCGTGATCGCCGACGCGCGCGGAGCGATTGCGCTGGCAGGCGTCATCGGCGGCCTCGACACGAGCATCAATGAGCGCACCACGCGGCTCGTACTCGAAAGCGCGAACTTCCAGGCTTCCTCCATCCGCAAGACGTCGTCCCGGCAGAAGCTGCGGACAGACGCCTCGATGCGGTTCGAAAAGGCGCAGGACCCGCTGAACACCGTGCGCGGGCTGGCCCGCGCGGTTGAACTGTTGCGCGAAGTCTCGCCGGGAATCCGGCTGGTGGGCGGACTCGCCGACCAGCGAAAAGAAACGCCGCCCCCCGCCCCGATCCGCCTGCCCATGGACTGGCTGATTCGGAAGCTCGGCCGCGGTGTAGAGACCGAAGAAGTAAGGGAGATTCTGAAGCGCTTGCAGTTCGGCGTGAGCGAGGAATCTCCGCGTGTGCTTTCGGTCAGTGTGCCAAGCTGGCGCGCTACTCGCGACATCTCGATCAAGGACGACTTAGTGGAAGAGGTCGGCCGGATGGTGGGCTACGGCTCGGTGACTCCGCAACCGCCCGCGCTTCCCGTGATCCCGCCGCCTCGCAATGAAGAGCGTTTGTTCCACCGCGGCGTGCGCCACGCCATGGCGGAGCAAGGCTTCACCGAGGTCTACAACTACTCCTTCATCAGCGAGGAGCAGGCGCTGGCCCTCGGGATGAATCCCGAGGAGCACGTTCGGGTCGCCAACCCGATTTCGGCCGAACAGACGCTCATGCGGCGCAGCCTGCTTCCGGAGATTCTCAAAAACATTCTCGAAAACAGCAGGCACTTCGAGAAGTTCCGGCTCTTTGAAATCGGGCGAGAAATCCACAAGCAGCCGGAGGGGCTTCCGGTAGAGACGCCGCACCTCGCGGCCGTCGTTTACGCCAAAGACGATGGTCAGGCCGGCTTGATGGAACTGAAACGCGCCGCCGAGAACCTGATGCCGGGCTGCGAGATCCGTCCAGGACCGGCTCGCGGCTACGAGCACCCGGCGCGCACCGCCGAAGTCCTCTGGCGCGACAGCGTCCTCGGACGTCTGTTCGAGTTTCATCCGTCGCTCGTTGGTGGACGCGCCGCGGTTCTCGACATCGACCTCGAACGGATGCGGAATCTGAGCCGTGAGGACAAGCGGTACGTTCCCATCCGGCGCTTCCCGTCGAGTGCGTTCGATCTCTCCGTGATCGTCGGACTGCGCGACCTCGTCGGCGACATTCAAAAACGCCTGGTCGGTTTCGCGGGCGCGGACCTCGACCAGATTGAGTTCTTGCGCCAGTATTCCGGCGCGCCGTTGCCCGAGGGGAGCAAGAGCGTCTCGTTCCGCCTGACCGTAGCCGCGCCCGACCGCACCCTGTCCTCCGAAGAGGTGGGCGTGGTCCGTGGACGCATCATCGACGGCATGCGTGGCTTGGGGTACGATCTCCGGTTGTGACGATCGTTTCCATTCTTCTTTTCGCTGCCATCACACTTTCCCTCTCCGCCGCCGAACTGGCCGCGCCCCGGGCGCAGGACTCCAGCAAACAAGTCCCGTTTTTCCTGTCCCCTGCCGAGGACACCGTACCGCAATGGGTGCGCGATGCACGGAACAACGC
>JAEHDI010000997.1 GCA_016880505.1 Bryobacterales bacterium
ACACCGAAGATGCCCGGTCTCGATGGCGCGGGCGTCGAAAAGGTCTCCACCGCGACACCGTTCTGTTTCAGCGCCACGGTCACGATTCCTTTGGTGAGGGGTTTGAAGTTGGAGAGATCCGTGAAGTGGACCGCAAACCGCCGCTTCGACGTTGTCACGAGCGGCTGGTACTCCATAAACAACTCGGTCTTGTCCGTCCAGTTGCTGACGGAGATCGTTTCCGGCGATTTCTCGTTCGCATGCTGCGCGTCTGCGCCGGGTTCCCCCTTTCGGCAGCCCGCTAGCAAGGTCGCCAGCACCAATATCAGCGTCACGTTCTTCACGGCAGCACCTCCTGATTCAGTACGGGCGCGCCAACCACGCGCTCCAAGTCGATCTCGGCCTGTTTGGCCACGGACGTGAACTCCAGGGAACGCAGGCGCGAGTTGAGATTCATGCGATAGGCGTCCAGCAATTCCAGAATCCCGATCTCGCCTTCCTGGTACGCCGTGCGCGCAATCTGTTCCAGTTGCCGGCCTTGCTCCTCAACGCGGAGTTGATAGTCGCTCAGTACGACACGCCGCAGTTCAAGCGTCTTTCGAGCCGCATCGACCTCCGCTCCGATGCGCTGTTCGATCGCTTGTCGCCGTGCCTGCGCACGTTCGGTCTCGGCCTGGAAACGGGCGACCTCGGTTTTCCCGCGATTGAACAGCGGCAGCGGGACGGACACGGAAACAAAGCCCCCGTTCGCCATGCCAGGTCCGATGTCCGCGCGTTTTAAACCCGCAGCCACGGACGGTTCGGGAATCCGAAGCCGTCCGGCCGCTTGCCGCCGGTACTCGAAGCTAGCGATCTGCTGGCGCTCGGCTTTGTAGTCTCCCCGAGCGTCCAAAGCTCTAGCGAGCAGCGCCTCGGAAGTGGGGATTGGCTGAAAGCTCGCCAGCGAGCCTTTTGCGCTGAGCGATTCCGCTATGGCGCCGCGCGGAAAGAACGCGGCGAGGCGGGACCGTGCTTGTGCAGTGCTGATCCGGATCGCAGAGACTTCAGTTTCAATCTCGGACCGCTCGCGCTCGGCACGCAAGCGGTCGTAAACCGAACCTTCCCCCTCCTTCTCTCTGATGCGCAGGATCTTTAAGATCTCATCGAGCCGCTCGAGATTTGCGCGCACGACCGTTTCCCGTTCTTGTGCAGTCACCAGCCCGTAGAACGCCGAACGGATCTCACTGATCAGTTCCCATCGCGTAAAATCGGCTTGGGATTGCGCGGCGCCAATCACAGCCGAACCCGCTTGTCGGAGCTGGCGAAGGCGGCCACTCACCGGCAGAGCCTGTTCGTACTGAATGAACTCCGTCAGCCCGGCGCCCTCCCTTGTGTAGCCGGCCGCGGGATTGGGCCAGAGACTCCAACCGCTAGTTTCCGCCTTTGTCACTGCGACTCCAGCAGTCAACTCACGGACGTAGGGACTCAGTGTCACAAATCGCTGAATGAGTTCACGCTCCGTGATCTCCTGTGCGCGAACGCCTGCGGCGAGTAACACCAAGCCCAGCAGTATTCCGCGCGGCGCCTGTACCCGCATGGACATGATTTCTCCTTCACTGTGGAACGAATACACTTGGCCCCGTATGGGCCGGGACTACACAGCCGGAAGGAAAAGGAGGGATGGAGGAGAGCGCGGGGATGATTGTGGCAAGACCGGCGGGTCGTGCGAGCGCGGCGCAGGCGGCGCGACAGAATCGCAAACAACGGCCACCGGGACGACCAGGTCCGAGGATGGCTGATGGTCAACTGCGATCACTGCCTGCGTTTGAGGGCAGCTCTGGAGCCAGCTTAGGAAAACGGCGTCATTGTCGCCGTGTGGAGCCGGCGCCATCTCGCGGCCAGTTCCATGACTCTCGATCGCGCCGGGGCCAGGATGATGGTGTCCCGCGAATCCCCTCCCGTCGTGTGCCTGCCGAGCGTGATCATCGTCCGCGCATTGATGGAAATGCAGGAATGGTGCGTCACGGAAGGCGGCTAACAGAGCCACACATAAATAGATCGGGAGCAACCGGTGCACTTGGACCCTATTCTAAGTGGGCAGGCGACTTTGCTGCAAGGTCAGCCAATCCCGTTCTGGACACGCGGAACGGATACCCGAGGCTTTCGGCGAAACACCGGCCAACGGGAAACGGGTGAGCCGCGCGTGGGTCTCGGGCCGCCGCCGAGCACGCGCCACGGACCTTCTCGCGAATCCCCTCTGCGTTCATAGGCGTCAACCGCCTTCCTTCTCTCAGGAGTACCGGCTCGCCACGTATCCGTTCAGGATCTCGATGAACTCGGCCACGATGCCGTCGCCGCGCAGGGTGGTGTGCAGCCGCCCGTCCACGTACACCGGCGCTGTCGGTTCCTCGAACGTCCCAGGCAGCGAGATCCCGATGTGCGAGTGCTTCGACTCGCCCGGCCCGTTCACCACGCACCCCATTACCGCCACCTTCAGCTCCTCGACACCCGGATACCGGCCCTTCCACACCGGCATCTGCTCTCGCAGGTAGGATTGAATCCTGTCCGCCATCTCCTGGAAGAATGTGCTCGTCGTCCGCCCGCAACCCGGGCACGCGGTGACCTGCGGGCTGAAGTTCCTGAGGCCCAGCGACTGCAGAATCTGCTGGCTCACGATCACCTCTTCGGACCGGTCACCGTTCGGCAGCGGCGTCAGCGAGGTTCGGATGGTGTCCCCGATGCCCTCCTGTAACAACACCGACATCGCCGCCGAACTCGCCACGATGCCCTTGCTGCCCAGGCCCGCTTCCGTCAGACCGAGATGCAGGGGATAGTCGCACTCGCCAGCCATCATCCGGTAGACCTCGATCAGGTCCTGCACACCGCTCACCTTCGCGCTTAGGATGATCCGGTCGTGCCCGAGGCCATATCGCTCCGCGGCCCGCGCCGATTCGATCGCGCTCACGACCATCGCCCGCAGCATCACCGTGGCCGCGTCGAGCGGCTCCGGCTGCCGCGAGTTCTCGTCCATCAACCGCGTGAGCAAAGCTTGGTCGAGCGACCCCCAGTTCACGCCGATCCGCACCGGCTTGGCATTTTCGATGGCGGCTTCGATCATGGTGCGGAAATTGTCGTCGTGCTTCTTTCCGATATTGACGTTGCCGGGGTTGATCCGGTACTTGGCCAGGGCGCGTGCGCAGTCGGGGTATTTTTTCAGCAGGATGTGGCCGTTGTAGTGGAAGTCGCCGACAACCGGCACGTAGACCCCGAATTTTCCGATCGACTCGACGATCTTTGGAACGGCTGCAGCCGCCGCCTCGGTGTTCACCGTCACCCGCACCAGCTCCGAACCGGCGCGCGCCAGCTCCATCACCTGGTTGACGGTGGATGACACGTCGGCCGTGTCCGTATTCGTCATCGACTGCACAACAATCGGATGAGATCCGCCGACCTTCACGCCGCCGACATCGCACACCACGGCTTTTCGCCGCGGTCTTGCTGCCATATCCCCTCCAGAATCTTCATTCTACCAATGCCATCCGGGGCGCTGTTGTTGTAGACTGTCTGCGATCCTCGGAAGACTTACTATGACTCGCACCCGTCTCTGGCTTGCCGTCGTCTTCGCCGCCCTCGCCGCCGCCGCCCTGATCGTTCCCCCGGGCGGTGCGCAGCCAGGCACGCTCAAGGAGGTCGTACCCGGCGTCTGGTTCCGCGAGGGGGACCTCAAGGAACTCGGCCACTGCAATAACGTCATCATCGAAATGAAGGACTATCTCGTCGTGGTCGATGCCAACTTTCCGAGTGGCGCCCGGCTCGTGCTCGCCGATGCGAAGAAGGTATCCTCCAAACCGGTCAAGTACGTCTTCGACACCCACCACCACGGCGATCACGTGTACGGCAATCCCGTCTGGACGAAGATGGGCGCTGTCACCATTGCCCACGTGAACGTCGTCGAGGAACTGAAGCGTTATGAGCCGAAGCGATGGCTCGAAGCCGCGAAGGGCCGCAAAGACGTCGCCGAATTGAACCTTCCCGCACCCGAACCACCGCGCCGGACGTTCGATAAGAGCCCGTACGTCATCGAAGACGACCGGCGGCGGATTGAGCTGCACTTCTTCGGTTGGGCGCATACCCGCGGTGACGGCTTCGCCTACCTGCCGAAAGAAAAAGTCCTATGCACCGGCGATGCGGCCGTCAATGGCCCCTACAACTACACCGGCGATGCCAGCATTCTCAACTGGCCCAACGTGTTGCGAGCCGCCCAGAAGCTCGACGTCGTTCACGTACTGCCTGGCCACGGCGGGCTTGCCGGCAAAGAATTGCTCACTGGCCAGGCACAATTCTTCATCGAGCTGCGGAAGGCGGTCGATGCCGCCGTCAAGAAAGGCAAGAAAGTGGACGACCTGGTCACCACGAAGGACGGCAATCCGGCCGCCACGACGGTTAAACTGCCCGAGTCGGTGAAAACGTGGATCGGGGATTCCCTGCCCGCCCAGGTCCGCGACGCCTACGTCGAGATAACGCGAAATTCATCGCTCCCATAAAAAAATTCGATCGCTTTTCATCGGGAAATCACATAAGCTGGTTAGCATACGGGGCGTGAGAGTTCTAGGCGTGCGCCCCCTTCGGTCCAAGCGGACTGAAATTCTCTCGCCGCAGAGTTCATCTGGTAGAGAAAGCTGGACAAAGGAGAATCAGCAATGAACGGCCCTCGTAACCCGATGAAGGTTCTGTTTTCCGGACTGGACACGCAACTCGCAAAGGACCTGGGCGCCGCTCTCGTTGAGGCCGGTGGTTGCGTCCGTGTTGCGGATCGCGTCGCCGCCGATGTGATCTTCTGTGCCGCCGACCCGGTCTGCTACCATGCCATACTCGAGATTCTCCGGCGCGAACAACCGGGCCTGCCGGTAATCGTCGTCAGCCGCCACCCGAGGGCCTCGGAGTGGATCGACGTGATCGAGGCCGGGGTCACGGATTACTGCGCCACGCCGTTTGAACCCACGCAGTTGCAGTGGCTCCTCGAGACCTCCCGCCACGCCCGCCGTGCCGCCGCGGCCTGAGCCCTTTAGGACTCGCGGTATACTGGCAGCAGGAGCTGGTTCTATCTTGTCTATCCGGTTGTTTCTGCGCCTCGCAGCGCACACGCAGATGCTGCCCGTACTCGAAGCGGGCGAGGAGACCCTCGTCGGCGGCCAGGCAGTGATGGAGGGCGTCATGATGCGCGCCCCGCACAGCTATTGCGTGGCGGTGCGCCGTCCTGCGGGCGACATGATCAAGGACGAGATGCCGGTTCCGCGCGTCTCGGAAAGATACCCGGCGTTCAAGTACCCTGTTCTGCGGGGTGTGGGGACGCTCGGGCAGGCGATGTGGCTTGGAATCAAGGCTTTACGGTTCTCCGCCAACGCCGCGCTCGAAAACGAAAAGGCGGGAGAGAAGAAGCAGGAACTGTCTCCCTGGCTGATGACGCTGAATCTGGCGTTTTCGATCGCTTTTTTCATCTTTTTGTACAAATTCGTGCCGCTTTTGCTCACTTCCGCACTCGGAAAGTGGTTTCCGGCGGTCCAGGGGCGGATACTGTTCAACCTCACCGACGGCCTGATCCGGATCGCCATCTTCCTGATTTTTCTGTTCCTGATCTCCCGCTGGAAGGACATCCGGCGTGTGTTCGAGTACCACGGCGCCGAACACAAGGTCGTGTTCAACTATGAATCCGGCAGACCGGTCACAGTCGACAACGCGCAGGCCTTCACGACATTCCACCCCCGTTGCGGCACAAGCTTCCTGCTGGTTGTGATGGTGATCGCCATCTTCGTGTATGCCCTGGTACCGTACGACAGTTTCCTCATGAAATTCGTGGCTCGCGTGGTGCTGTTGCCGCTCATCGCCGGATTGAGCTACGAACTGATCCGTTTCGCCGCGAAGCACCGCGGTGGCCTCATGGCCACCCTCACCGCTCCGGGACTGTGGCTCCAGCGCATTACCACCCAGCCGCCGTCGAACGATCAGGTGGCCGTCGCCATCCACGCCCTCGAAGGAGCGATGGCGCTCGAGAACGCTCAGGGCGGCCAGGCCGTCATCGCTTAACTACTCCCCATGCAATATGCTCAAAAGCTAGATGAGATCGAGGCCCGCTTTGAGGAGCTGACCCGCCAGATGGCCGATCCGGCTGTCATCAGCGACTCCGAGAACTACCGTAGGACCACCAAGGCGCACTCCGAACTGGAAGAGG
>JAEHDI010000998.1 GCA_016880505.1 Bryobacterales bacterium
GATGATTTCCGCGGGACCGGCGTCGAAGTGCGTGTACGTGCAGAAACCGGCCGCCTCGGTCAGGCCGAGGCCGGTGCCGATCTTCGGCGACATCGCGGCGAGTTTCTCCAAGAACTGCATCGGTACCGGCTGGCCGCCATAGATGACGAATTCGAGGCTCGAGAGGTCGTACTTGCCGTAGTCCGAGAGCCGCCACTCGAACTGGTACATCGCCGGAATCTGGCCGAGCATATTCACGCGATGCGTTTGGACGGCCTCGACCGACCTGGTAGCGTCGAAGACCTCGAGCAGCACCGCCGTGCCTCCCCAGAACAGGGTCGTCATCAGCGCTTCGGCCTGGCCACCGACGTGGGACGGTGGGAGATTCACGAGCAGCCGCGTGTTCTCTCCGAACCCGAAGGCTGCGCCGAGACACATGTTCTGACAGGTGATGTTCCGGTGCGACAGCAGCGCTCCTTTCGGGGCGCCGGTGGAGCCGGTGGTGAAGATGACCTGCGCTCCGTCGTTCTCGTCCACAGCAGCCGTAGCGTTGCTGAAAGCCGCCCGCAGCTCGTCCGACGGGGCAGCCGCCGCGAGTTCGGCGAAGGAGACGGCGTCTTCGATGGTCTCCGCCGGAGCAGTGAACTGCACGAGCGTCCGAATCGTCGGGCAGTGGGCCTTGGCCGCGCGCCCCAGTTCGCCGAAATCGATTCCACGAGCCGTGCCGGGAAACGCGTATCCCTTCGCTCCAATCAGATTCAAACAGCGGATGACCTCCGCGGGCTTCAGGCGAAGGTCGAGCGGTGCGTGGATGACGCCGATCTTGAAGCAGGCGTATTCGAGGTAGAGGTGTTCCGTCAGAAACGGAAGAGACGTGGCGAAGAAGTCGCCCCAGCGGAAGCCGAGCCCGACGAGTTGCATGGCCACGAGGTCCGTGATTCGGTCGAAGGTGGCCCAGTCGACTTCCTGTTTGCGGTCTGCGTTGATGAACGCAAGGCTGTCCGGCTCTTCTTTCGCCCAGTGCCTGACGACGTCGTGGATCAGGTGACGCCCGGCGAATTCCTCCTCGAACCGGTTCAGGGTGCAATTTGACGAACTCATGGCGCGGTGTTTGATTGTACCCCGGCCGGTGTTCGGCGCAGGGCAAATTCAGGAATAATGGTTCGTCGGCGCGCCGGCACGCGGCTCGACGCCGGAGAGGGAGGTAGACCGTGCTCATCGTCCATGTTCATGTCCATGTGAAGCCCGAATTCATCGAGGCGTTCCGGAAAGCTACGGTCGAGAACGCCCGCAACAGCGTCCGTGAAGCGGGTATCGCCCGCTTCGACGTGATCCAGCGATCCGACGACCCGGAGCGCTTCGTGCTCGTCGAGGTGTACCGCACACCGGAGGCGACCGCCCAGCACAAGGAGACCGCGCACTATAAGACCTGGCGCGACACGGTGGAGCCGATGATGGCCGAGCCGCGCAGCAGCGTGAAGTACGCCAATGTCTTCCCCGCCGACGAGGGTTGGTAAAAGAGCCATGCGTTTCGAGTTCGCCAGCGCGGGCCGGATCGTCTTCGGACCGGGATCTGTGCGCGAAATCGCACCGGCGGCCAGGGAGATGGGGCGGCGCGTCCTGCTCGTCACCGGCGGTTCTTCGGAGCGGGCAGCCGGAGTCGCACGGGAACTGGAGGCAGCCGGCGTCTCTTGCACCGGCTTCCGCGTGGCCGGCGAGCCGACGGTCGAATTAATCCGCCAGGGAACCGCCCGCGCACACGAAGAGCGGTGCGACGTGTTGATCGCGGCCGGCGGCGGCAGCGCCATCGACGCGGGTAAGGCGATCGCGGCGCTCCTCGCCAATGGCGGCGATCCGCTCGACTACCTGGAGGTGATCGGAGCGGGCCGGCCTCTCGTGCGGGCGTCGGCGCCGTTCATCGCCGTTCCGACGACAGCAGGAACGGGATCGGAGGTGACGCGGAACGCTGTGCTCGCTTCGCCGGAACACCGGGTGAAGGCAAGCCTTCGAAGTGCCGGGATGCTGCCTCGGCTCGCGGTGGTCGATCCGGAACTGACTTTTGATTTGCCGCCGGCGCTAACGGCCAGCACTGGCCTCGATGCACTGACGCAGCTGATCGAGCCATTTGTGTCGGTCCGCGCCAACCCGATGACCGACGCCGTCTGTCTCGAAGGGATGCAGCGGGCGCGCGGCGCGCTCGCGCGGGCATACCGGAACGGGAAGGATAGTGAGGCCCGGACCGACATGTCGTTGGCGAGCCTGTTCGGCGGCATCGCGCTGGCCAACGCGGGACTGGGCGCTGTTCACGGCTTCGCCGCGCCGGTCGGCGGGATGTTCGACGCGCCGCACGGGGCGGTCTGCGCGGCGCTGCTGCCGCATGCTATGAGGGTGAACATCCGCGCGTTGCGTGCCCGCGCACCGGAGAGTGAAGCGCTGAGGAGGTACGAGACTGTTGCTCGCGTGCTGACCGGCGACGCGGCCGCCTCGCCAGAGGACGGAGTTGCTTCGTTGGAGCGGCTGTGCCAGGAGCTTGCCGTCTCTCCGCTACGAACGTACGGGATCGGTGACAGGGATGTCCCCGAGTTGGTGCAAAAGGCGGCGAAGGCGAGCAGCATGAAAGGAAACCCCATCACCCTCTCCGGCGACGAGCTGACAGAACTGCTGGTGAGGGCGCTGTAGCGGAAAGTCATGCATCGGTCCCAGCCAGGCGGCAGAGGCATGAAGCGGCTCGCGTGGGTCTGCGTGGTCGTCTCGGCCGCGGCGAGCATCCTGCCCGGGCAGCGAAACAAGGATGCAGGGCTGGCGCGTGAGAAGCTCCCGAGCTGGCTGAAAATCGGCGGCGAAATCCGGGGCCGGTTGGAGGCGGAGCACGGATTCAAGTACGCGCCGGGTGAGGACGACACTTACTACCTGCATCGGTTCACCTTCGACGTGAGCGTCCGCCCAATCTCCTGGCTGTCGTTCTCGGCCCAGGCGCAAGACGCCCGTGTCGCGGGCTACAGCCGAGGCCCGTCCCCCTCCAGTCTGGCGAATCCGTTCGACCTGCGGTCAGGCTTCGTCGAGGTCCGCCGTGGCGCGGCCGAGGGATGGAGTCTCCGCGCCGGGCGGCAGGAGATGAAATTCGGAGAGGACCGGCTGATCGGTAACTCGAACTGGAGCAACATCCCCCGCCGGTTTGACGCTGTGCGTCTCACGTGGAAACGGCAGGATGCGACACTCGACTGGTTCGCCTCATCCGTGGTCACTACGGTACGAGATGGTTTTGACCGCCCGCGGCTCTATAACGGTTTCTTCGGATTCTACTCGTCATTCCGAAACCTTCCGGGTAAGTCCACGGTGGAGCCTTATGTCCTCTGGAAGACGAATGCTCGCGTTCGCGGCGAGCGCGGGACGACTGGGGATCTCGACGTGTACACTGCAGGCGCCCGCGCGGTGGGCGAATTGCCGTTGCGTTTCGACTACAGCGTGGAGGCAGCGTTGCAGGCGGGAAGCTACGCGGCCGACGACATTCGCGCATGGGCCGGTCACTGGCGTCTCGGACACAAGTTGCCGTACGCGAACAAGGCGTTCCGGCTGGTGCTCGAATTCAACCACGCCTCGGGCGACGACAATCCACGGGACGGGCGGCGCGGCACGTTCGACCAGTTGTTCCCCACCAACCATCAGAAGTACGGAATCGCCGACCGTATTACCTGGCGGAACATAAACGACTTGATGGCGGGCGTCGAGTGGCGGCCAGCGAAGAAGTGGCGGTGGCTGATCGATTACCACTCGTTCTGGCTGGCGACGCTCCAGGACGGGATGTACACTGACGCCGGGGCGCTCGTGGTTCGCAATCCGGGCGCATCCAGCCGCCGGATCGGCGGTGAGGTCGACGTGCAGGGATCGTACCAGTTCACGGAGTATCTCCAGTTCGGCGCCGGATTCGGTCATTTATTCGCCGGCCCCTTCCTTCGGGAGTCGATTCCCGAAAGGAGCTCCAGTTACCCGTACGTGATGTGGACGTACGCGTTCTAGAGGTGGTTGGCAGGTAGTGTAGGACTCCTGTCCTGCGTCGGCACAATCACTCTTCTGACGATCTCGCTTCCCTGCGAGTCCGTGCTGCCCGAAGTACAATTTGCGACACTGAAGAGAGGGCGATTCCATAAGCAGGTGATTTATGAGTCTCTTCTTTTCCGCGGGATCGGAAACCGCTGAGCTATCCTCCGCCGACCTCCGTAACGGCTTGTTTCAGGCGCTCGACGCTCTCGGACAGCGCCGCAAAGTGCTATGCCTGCCGCCGGATTTTACCCGCTATCACTCCCGGGCCGGAGAACTCACGAACCTGGCGTGGCAGTACTTCGGAGAGCGGCTGACGGATGTGCTGCCGGCGATCGGGACCCACTTCCCGGTGAGCGAGCGCGAGATCGGGCTGATGTTCGGCGACATGCCGCGGGATCGGTTCCGGGTCCACGACTTTCGTTGCGGCGTCGTCACGCTCGGCGAAGTACCGCGGGAGTTTATCCGCGAGCAGTCGGAGGGCAAGCTCGACTTCACCTGGCCGGCGCAGGTAGACCGGCTTCTGATCGAGGGCGGTTTTGACCTGATCCTCTCCGTCGGGCAGGTAGTGCCCCACGAAGTGATCGGCATGGCCAACTACAACAAGAACGTCTTCATCGGGACCGGCGGCGCCGACGGCATCAATAAGAGCCACTACCTCGGCGCGGTTTACGGGATGGAGCGGATTATGGGGCGCGCTGACACCCCCGTCCGCCGGGTTCTCAATTACGCTTCGGAGCATTTTGCAGCTAATCTGCCGATCGTGTATGTGCTGACCGTTGTTGGAAAGAACGAGGCCGGCGATCTGGTGACGCGTGGATTGTTTGTCGGCGACGGCCACGAATGCTTCGAGAAGGCGGCTGCGCTCAGCCTCAAGGTCAACTTTCAGATGCTCGACCGGGAGATCCGCAAAGCGGTGGTCTACCTCGATCCCGGTGAATTCAAGAGCACCTGGCTGGGTAATAAAGCGGTCTACCGGACACGGATGGCACTGGCGGACGACGCCGAACTGATCGTGCTCGCTCCGGGCGTTAAGGAATTCGGCGAGGACCCGGCTATCGATACGCTCATTCGCAAGTACGGCTACGTGAAAACGCCGGAAGTCCTTCAGGCGGTGGAGAAGAACGCAGATCTTGCCGGCAACCTCAGTGCGGCCGCCCACCTGATTCACGGCTCCTCCGAAGGGCGGTTCACGATCACCTACTGCCCTGGTGGCCTCACGCAAGAAGAGACCGAGGGCGTCAATTTCCGCTACGCACCGCTGGATCGGATGGCACGGCGCTATGCCCCGGAACGACTGACGGACGGCTGGAACCTCGTCGATGGCGAGGAGATCTTCTACATCTCCAACCCGGCCTTGGGCCTCTGGGCCTACCGCGGCAGGTTCGAGCAGTCGGCGTAGAGGGGCTTACTCTCAGACCCGGCTGAGAGGAGCGTACAACTCCGGACGGCGGAAACGGAATCCGTACTCCGGGCTGTTTCTCGCGGCGATCAGCAGTTCCCTATCGAGTTCAGCCACGAGCATTGCCGGCTCCCCGTCGCCTCCCGGCCATCCGGCGAGCACGTCACCCGAAGGCCCGACCACCATTCCGCCCCCTGGAAAGCGTTGCGTGGCGCCGGCGAATCCCACCTCACCGGCATAGTTGCAGGCGACTCCGAAGATCGCATTCTCGCTGCATCGCGCTCTCAGAACCGGTGAGGCCCAGGCAGCCCAGCCTTCGGGCGTGACCGGAGGAGGATCCGCCGCAAAAGGGAATAGCACGATCTCCGCATGCTCGATCGCTAGCAGACGGGTGGACTCGGGCAGGAAAGCGTCGAAGCAGATGGTGACTCCGACTCGGCCCAGCGGCGTCTCGACGACCGGAGGAATGCCTCCGCCGTTGTACATCTGCATCTCGAACATCGGCACGTGCATCTTGCGCCATGCGCCGAGAAGGCCTTCCGGCCCCACCAGCACGTGCATGTTGTGCAGGACAGTCCCGGTGTCCTCCAACATTCCGGCGGCGATGAGCACGCCCGTATCCGCGGACACCTGCTGCAGGCGCCGGACAACCTGGCCATCAAGGCGCTCCGCGCCGCGCCGGCTTTCCCGAAGGGCCTCTCGAAGCCAGGCCGCATGATCGCCTGTCGGATGATTCGGAATGAAACCGGTCACGCTCAGTTCTGGGAACAAGACCAGTTTCGCGCCCTTCCCCGCCGCCCGAGCGCACCATTTCGCAATCTTCTCGATGTTCTCGTCTGTTCGTCCCGATTTGGCGTCAAGGGCGACCGCCGCCACCCGAATTGGCTCCGGCATTCCGCTTCTTCCTCCGATTCAAGGATACGTGAAACACTTTCACACCGTGCCGCAGAGGTATAAGATCGCTGATGCGGACGTTATTGCAGTCGGGAGTCAGCCAATGCGGAAACTGACAGTCGATCTGATCTTCTTTGCGACGATCTTCCTTGCCGCCCCTTCCGCTCTCGGCGCGGGCCGCGCCACCCTCATCAGGGAAGGGGAGATAGGCCCACCAGCCGAAGACGGCTTGGTCCGGCTCGAACAGGCGTTACAAACCAAAGGCATCGTGGTCGATCGTTCCGACGGCTCACAGGCCGTGTACGGTGACGTCGTAGTGCTCGCCGGACTCGGCGCCGGCGCGGTGGCAGCCGCTCTAAATGCAGAGGACGTCACTCTCCCGCAAGGTCCCGAAGCCCTCGCCATCCGGAGAACGACGCACCAGGGGAAGCCTGCGGTCCTGCTGTGGGGATCGGATACCCGGGGCCTCATGTACGCGGCGCTCGACGCGGCGGACCGAATCCTTTGGGCGCAGAGTGCCTCCAATCCCTTCGCTCAAATTCGCGATGTCGTGGAAGAGCCCGATGTAATCGAACGCTCTGTCTCGATCTACACGATGCAGCGTGCGTACTTCGAGAGCCGTTTGTACGACGAAAGATATTGGCGGCGGTACTTCGACATGCTGTCCGCCTGCCGTTTCAACAGCTTCGTTGTGATCTTCGGTTACGAGAACGGCGGCTTCATGGCCCCGCCGTACCCGTACTTTTTCGATCTCGACGGCTTCCCCGGCGTGCGGCTCACCGGAATCACGCCGGCGCAGCAGCAGCGTAACGTGGCTGCGTTCAAAGCAATGGTCCGCATCGCCCACGAACACGGTATCGACGTGATCGCCGCCATCTGGGACCACATCTACCGCGGCGGTGTCCAGGGCGGCGGCATCCCAGGCGCCTCCGAAAACGCCGGGAAGGAGGCGCCCCACCTTGTGTCCGGTGTCACTGCGGAGAACCTGGTTCCGTACACCAAGGCGGCGCTGCTCCGTTTCCTGGAGGTCTTCCCGGAACTTGACGGGTTGCAGTTCCGCATGCACGGTGAGTCAGGCTTGAAGCGGGAGGAGATGGAGGGCTTCTGGCACGACGTCTTCGGCATCATCCACGAGAAGAACCCCGGCATCCGGGTCGATCTCCGCGCCAAGGAGTTGCCCGACTCGATCATCAACGATGCGCTGAGCCAGGGCCTCAAAGTGCGTGTGACCACAAAATACTGGATGGAGCAGATGGGCATGCCCTTCCATCCGACGCACATCAACCGCCAGAACCAGCGCGACCGTCGTCATGGCTACGCCGATCTACTCCGCTACCCGCAGAAATACACTGTCCATTGGCGTTTGTGGAACGGCGGCACAACGCGCCTTTTACTCTGGGGTGATCCGGACTACGTCAAGCGATTCGCCTCCACAACGCACCTCTACGGGGGCCGCAGCTTCGAGATCAACGAGATGCTCGCGACCAAGATGCTCGGGTCCCCGCATGACGAGCTGCCGGCCCCGATTCTCAATGAGCCGTACCGCTACTACGACTACGAATTTGAGCGTTACTGGCACTTCTACCAGGTCTGGGGACGGGTCAGCTACAACCCGGATACGCCTCCCGAAACCTGGGAACGGGAATTTCAAAGAAGGTTTGGCGCGGTCGCCGGCGCGCAGGTAATGAACGCTCTCCACCTCGCCAGCAACGTGCTCCCGCGCATTGTCGCCTCCAGTTACCTCTACCAGCACTTCCCGACGACGCGCGGCTGGGCCGAAATGATGCGCGGGGACGACCTTCCAAAGTACGCCGGCATGGAGGGGAGCGACATCGCGCAATTCATGAATCTTCGCGATGCGGCCCGAAGCCTTATCGAGGGTACGGAAACCGCGATGCGGCGTCCGGAGGAAACCAGCCGCTGGTTTGAAAACGTCTCCGAACGAATCACGGCTCATGTCCGCGAGGCGGAGACAGCCGTGGGCGGGCGCGCCGGCAAGGAATTGGTCTCCACTCTTGTGGACCTGAAGATCCTTGCCGGTCTGGCAAAATACCATGCCGCGCGCCTGCGGGCCGGCCTCAGTTACAACCTGTACAAGGAAACCGGGGATCTCTTTTCCTTCGACGATGCCGTCGCGCAGGAGAAGCAGGCTGTCGCAGCTTGGGAGCGAATCGTCGAAGCCGCCGGAGGCGTCTACAGTGAGAACCTTGCCTTCGGGGTTCACCAGGTGGGCTTTAGCCGTCATTGGAAAGAAGAATTACAGGCGTTGCGCCGCGGCCTCGACCAACTCCTCGCCGAGCGTCAGCAAAGCCGGCTTCAGGCAGCCAGCCTGAAAGCGCGTATCGCGCACGTGCCTGTCCGGCAGTCCGGCCCTGGAAGCGCTATCCGCATTCGCGCTACGGTCGCCTTGCCCGAGCCGAAACAGGTGAACGTACTCGTCGCCGGCTCGAAAGGAGGGTTCCGTGCGGTCCCTATGCAGCGAGTCGAAGCCGGAATGTATCAGGCGGAGGTCAGACCGGGTTCCGCCGACGACCGTCTCCGCTATTTCATCGAGGTGCGGGAAGCGTCCGGCGGTCCCTCCACGTGGCCGCAGAAGGGAAAGAATGATCCGGTGGTCGTCGCCGTCACCGCGGACCGCCAGCCGCCTTCCGTCTGGCCAGACCCTCCGGCGAAAGCGAAACCAGGAGAGAACCTGACCGTTACGGCACGGGTACAGGATCCGTCGGGCGTTGGATCGGCGCGCCTCCGGTACAGGCACCTGACGCAGTTTGAAGACTACCATCTCAGGGAAATGACGCTCGATCCGAAGACCGGCCTGTACACCGCGCAGATCCCGGGCTCCTTTATCACTCCTGAATGGGATCTGATCTATTTCATCGAGGCGCTCGACATCCATGGCAACGGACGCATGTATCCCGATCTCGAGACGGATACCCCGTATATCATCGTGAGTGTCGCGCGGTGATAGCGGCCTGGCGGGAATTCGTACGATGAGGGAAGCGCCCGGGGGCGCGCCTGCGCAAGGAGCCACGTCTGCCTCGCTGCGCTCGAACTTTGCCTGGACGTTCGCGGGGAATTCGTTCTACGCCGCCGGCCAGTGGGTGATTCTCAGCCTTTTCGCGAAACTGGGCGGCAGTGAGATGCTCGGACAGTACGCGCTCGCGGTCGCATTGACGGCGCCGGTCGTCATGCTGTCGCACTTGAACCTCCGAGCGGTCCTCGCGACAGACGTCGGCGGGCAGTATCCCTTTGGGGATTACCTTGCCGTGCGGCTCGGCACTACGGCGGCCGCCTTGGTCGCCATCGCTGGCATCGCGGCGGCGACCGGCGGCTCCTGGCCGCTCGCTGGGGCAGTGGTGGCGGTGGGCGTCGCGCAATGCGCCGAGACGGCCAGCGACATCTATCACGGAGCCATGCAGCGCCGCGAGCGGATGGGACAGATCGCCCGGTCGATCATCGCACGCACGAGCGTGTCTGTTGCGGCCCTCGGCGCCGCACTCTGGATGACGCACAATCTGGTATGGGCTGTGGCCGCCCTCGCCGTCGGACGCCTTGCAGTGCTTCTGGCCTACGATCGTCATGCGGGTGCGGCCGGAGAGAATCTGTCCCGCTCCGGTTTGCGGGCGGAGCTGGCGATCTTCCGGACCGCGCTGCCCCTCGGGGTTGTACTCATGCTGGTGTCGTTAAACGCCAATCTGCCACGCTATGCCGTCGAGCATCACCTCGGTACTCGCGACCTCGGGGTGTTCGCCGCCGTGGTGTCATTCATCACCGTGGGCAGCACGATCGTGAATGCACTAGGCCAGACGTCCACGCCCCGCCTCGCACGCTATTTCAGCGAGTGCAACCTGCCGCGATTCCGTCAACTGATCTTCAGGCTGGTCGGGCTGGTGTTGCTTCTGGGGGCCTCGGGAGTGCTCGTCGCCATGTTTCTCGGGAAGTTCGTTCTCCGTCTCATCTACCGGCCGGAGTATGGAGCACACAGCGGACTCCTCGTTGCCGTGATGGGAGCGGCCACGCTGAGCTATCTGGCAATCGCTCTCGGCTACGCCGTCACCGGCGCCCGTGTCTTCCGAGCGCAGATGCCGCTATTCTGCGCCGTCGCGGCATGCTGTGGAGTCGCAAGTTGGCTGCTGGTTCCGAAACTCGGCCTATACGGCGCGGTCCTGGCTCTTGCCCTCGCCTCCTCGCTCCAGATAGCCGGCCAACTCCTGATCCTCGTGTGGGCGATTCGCCGAATGGAGACAGCGAAGTGAGGCTCCGGCTTCCATCGAGCGCACTCGATCGTGCCGCCTGGGCGCTCCTGTGTCTGTTCGTCTTTTCGATTCCTTGGGAGAAAAGTGTCTGGGTGCGCGGAATCGGCACGATTTCGCGACTGCTCGGCATCGTTGCCTTCGCGGCCGGCGCTGCCGTTGCTTTCCGGCGCCGGGCGATTCGCCCGCCCAATATTGCCCTGGTGCTGGCGGGCATCTTCGTCCTGTGGTCCGCGCTGACGTACGGATGGAGCCTCGACCGGCCAGCGACCAGGGTGCGTGTCATCACTCTCGTGGAACTGTTCGCGATGTTGTGGCTCGTCTGGGACTCCTGCCGCGGGCCGCTACGCCAACGACGGCTCATCGAGGCCTATGTGCTCGGAGCGGTCACCGGCTCCTGCGTTGCCTTCGTCCGTTACATTCACGACCTGCAGACGTACTATCGGCGCTACGCGGCCCCGGGGTTCGATCCGAACGATTTCGGGTTGGTACTCGCGCTATCCATACCGCTGTCCCTCTATCTGGCCCTGGGCGGGAGTGGAAAGATGCGCTGGTGCTGGCGCGCCGCAACCCTGATTGTGATTTCCGCGGTGCTGCTCACGGCATCCCGAACGGCTCTGATCGCGACGTTCATCGCCTTCAGCTTTGCCCTTTGGACGTGGCGGAGAGCCGACCTCTCTCAGCGAGTTTCCTGTGTCTTGCTTGTCGCTCTACTGGCTCTGGGTCTGCTTCGGTTTGCTCCGGCTCCGTCCCGGCAGCGGCTCGCGACGATTCCGTCGGAGATCTCCAGGGGCACATTTCACGGCCGCGCTGAGATCTGGAAGAGCGGAGCCAGGGCCTGGAAGAGTCACCCGGTCCGCGGCGTCGGCTCGGGCGCGTATCCGGAGGCCGTACGCCCATGGCTCGGCCGGCCGAACGTGCCCGGCATTCAATACGTTGCTCACAACACGTTTCTCTCCGTGCTGGTCGAGTGCGGTGTGATCGGCTTCGGGGTGTACGCGCTCCTCCTGGGCGCCTTATTTGTCTTTGTCTGGTTGATGCCGCCTCCCGAACGCGCCCTCTGGGCCGTGATGCTTGCGGTCTGGGCAGCAGGTGTTTCAACTCTCACCTGGGAGCACTACAAGCCAACCTGGCTGATGTTTGCCCTTATCATGACGGAGTGGGCGCGGTCCTGGTGGCTCACAGGCAAGGGCGAGTGAAAATTCGGGTCGTCGAAGTGCTGGCTTCGCTACGGCGCGCGGGCGCCGAGCGGTTGGCGGTGTCGCTGGCGTGCGGCCTGGATCCGGACCGGTTTGAAACCCGAGTGGTGTCCCTCTTCGATGCCTTTCCGGAGGGATTTGAGCCAGTGCTCAGCGAGCGCCGCGTCCCCGTGGATCACCTGGGAAAACGCCGGGGCATGGATCTCCGCATGTATCCGCGGTTAATGCGCGTGTTCCGCCGGTTCAGACCTGACATCATCCACACGCACTCCTACGTGCTTCGCTATACGTTTCCCGCGAGTGTGGCTATCCGAACGGGTTGCATGGTCCACACCGTGCACAACGTCGCCTTGCGGGAAACGGAATGGCTAGGCCGGATGATTCATCGCGTCGCGTTTCGACGCGGAGTGGTTCCCGTCGCCGTGGCTGCCGAAGTCGCTCGGTCGTTTCAAAAGGTGTATGGATTCGCCCCGGTGGCCACGATTCCGAACGGCATCGATGTGGATCGCTTCCTCCAGCCGGATGCCGGGCGCGAGTGGAGACGTGCACACGGCTTCTCCGCCGAGGACCGTCTCGCCGTCTCGGTGGCCCGCCTGGAACCCCAGAAGAACCCACTTGGACTGGTCGACGCGTTCGCCCGCGCGCTGCCCGACAACGCCCGATGGCATCTGCTGCTCGTCGGCGACGGAAACCTCCGAGAGGAAGTTTGCGGGCACATCGCGCGTCTGCGGCTCGGGCATCGTGTACACCTGCTCGGCATCAGGGCCGACGTGGTGGATCTGTTGTCCGCCGCCGACGTGTTCGTCCTGGCCTCTCACTGGGAAGGAAACCCGATGGCGGTGATGGAAGCCATGGCTGCCGGGCTGCCCGTGGTAGCGACCGCCGCCGGTGGCGTGCCGGAAGTCGTCGAGCACGGTGTGACCGGACTCCTGGCGCCGCCGGGCGACACCGAGGCGCTGGCCTCCGCTCTGGCTGAGCTTGCCCGGGATCCGCAGCGCCGCGATGAATTCCGGCAAGCCGCCCTCCGCCGCGTTCTGCGATTCAGTCTCAGCGCGATGATCGCGTCTTACTCCGAACTCTTCGTGAGCCTTGCCGGAGGGCGGTCATGAGGGCGCCCGTCATGCTGCTAGCGACCAATCTCGCCCGGGGCGGCGCGGAAATGCAGGTCGCGCTGCTCGCCCTGGCCTTGCGCCGCCGCGGATGGAACGTAAGCGTCACCTCGCTGCTCGAACCGAGTGCATTCGTCAAAGAGCTCGCGACGTGCGGGATTCCGGTGTTCTCCCTCAGGATGCGGCCAGGCAAGTTGGACCCGCTCGCCGTGGCCCGCTTCTTCTCTATGTTGCGGAAGTCCAGACCGGCCATCCTGCATGCGCACATGTTCCACGCCAACCTGATGGCGCGGTCCATCCGCCTTGTCTGTCCCGTTCCCGTCGTTATGTCGACCATCCACAGCATCGCGGAGAGCAGTCGCCGCTCGGCCAGCGTTGGCTGCCGGGACTGGCTTTACCGTGCCACGGACTGTTTATCGGACGCGACCGTCTGTGTCAGCGCGGCCGGGGCGAAACGCTATGCCGCCATTCGGGCCGTGTCGCGAGACAGGCTTCGCGTGATCCCCAACGGCGTCGATACGGACCTTTTCCGGCCCGATTCCGGTTCACGGGCGCGGATGCGCGAGGTGCTGGGCGTCGGCGACGAATTCGCCTGGCTGGCGGTCGGGCGGCTGATGTGGAAGAAGGACTACGTTACGATGCTGGAAGCGATGGCGCGGCAACGCGAGGGGGTGCTGCTCATCGCCGGCGTCGGCCCGCTGGAGGAAAAGCTGCGTGCGCTCGCCGGCGAGCTTGGAGTCAGGGTCCGTTTCCTCGGCTTGCGCGAGGACATCGCGGACCTGATGAACGCTTCCGACGGTTTGGTGTTGTCATCGGTGGTGGAAGGTCTGCCGATGGTGCTGATCGAGGCGGCCGCCGCTGGCCTCCCGTGCGTCGCGACCGACGTCGGCGGCGTGCGCGAAGCCGTCCTCGATGGGCAGACCGGTTTCGTGGTCCGGGTCCAGGACCCCGTCGCCCTGGCGGCGGCAATGAAACGCCTCGCGGAGTTGCCCCCGGAAGCGCGAGCACGCATGGCGGAATCTGCCCGAGCACACGCCCTCGCGCAGTTCGACGTGCGCACCGTCGCGGCGCAGTGGGAGCAACTCTATCTCGATCGGCTGGAGGCCGCGCGGCTCAGCGGAATGGAACCACCCGCGGACGACTGACGACATGAGCGCTCTTCCGGAAATGGACGTCACCAACCGGTTCGTTCTCGACTTCGCCACGCGGTTCGCCCGCGACAACCCCGGCGCTCGTATCCTCGACTTCGGTTGCGGTGGCGGCCGCCTGGTGAGGGCGGGTCTCCACTTGGGCCTTGCGATCGCCGGAGCGGACGTCTTCTACTCGGGATCGAGGGCTCGTGAAGAGGCTGAACGCTCGGGCCTGCTCGGCACGGCTATCCAGGAGATCCATGACGGGCGAATCGGCTTCGCGGACTCGTCCTTCGATCTGGTGGTAAATAACCAGGTTATGGAGCACGTCGCGGACCTCGACGCTGTGCTCCGAGAGATCCACCGGGTCCTGAAGCCCGGCGGCGAGCTGCTGAGCATCTTCCCGTCGCGCGACGTCTTCCGGGAAGGCCATATCGGCATTCCCTTCTCGCATCGCTTTCCCAAAGATTCAAAGCTTCGTTTCTACTACACCTGGGCGTTGCGTGGACTCGGGTGCGGAGCCTGGAAAGAGCAGGCTCCTACCTGCCGGCAGTGGGCGGTCGACAAGCTGCGGTGGATCGACACTTACACGTACTATCGCAGCCGTGGCGAGATCATCCGCACGTTCGACCGCTACTTCAACAGCGAGCCGCGGGAACTCGACTACATCCGGTATCGTCTACTGGATCGTCCCGGACGGCGATGGCTCGCAGCGTTGCTGGACTTCCCGGCAGTTCCCATCCTCGCGCGGGCACTCTTTCAAAAGCTTGCGTTCCTGTTGATCCTCTCTCGAAAGGAAGCACGGTGAAAATCGCCTATGTCATCACGCGCGCGGATGCCGTTGGAGGCGCGAGCATCCACGTCCGTGACCTGGCACAGGCGATGATGGAGCGCGGGCATCAAGCGGTTGTGCTTGTCGGCGGCCTCGGTCCGGTGACGGACCAACTGGCCTCCGCCGGCGTCCCGTTTCGCTCACTCGAAAACCTTCAGCGATCCATCCATCCGGTCCGCGACTTCCGTGCGCGGGCCGAGATGATCGCCGTGCTGCGCGAGTTGCGGCCGGACCTGGTTTCGACGCACACCGCCAAGGCCGGCTGGATCGGGCGGGCGGTTGGCGCGCAGCTCCGTCTTCCGGCGCTCTACACGCCTCACGGTTGGTCGATCGGGAACCGGATTTCCCCCACGCTCGGCGCAGTGTTCGCTGTGGCGGAGCGGGCGGCGGCGAAATGGGCATCCGCGATCGTATGCGTCTGCGAGTACGAGAGGCGGCTGGCAATCGAGAAAGGAATCGCAGCCCCGGAAAAACTCGTCGTGGTACACAACGGGATGCGCGACATTCCCGCCGGGTTGCACGCCGACCCGGGGCTCTCGCCCGTTCGCATCTGCTCCGTGGCACGTTTCGAATCGCCGAAGGACCATGCCACCCTGCTTAGGGCCCTCGCGGCTCTTCGGAAGAAGGACTGGCAGGTCGATCTGATTGGGGACGGACCGCTCGAACCGGAGATGCGAAAGCTGGCCGCCGCTCTGGACATCTCGGATAGAATCCGGTTTCTCGGTTACGTTCCGGACCCCGCGCCTGTGCTCGCCGGAGCCCAACTGTTCGTCCTCTCCTCGCGGTCGGAAGCGTTCCCGCGCAGTGTGCTGGAAGGCATGCGCGCCGGGCTTCCGGTGGTCGCCTCCGACGTCGGCGGCGTCGGGGAGGCCGTTACGGACGGCGTCAACGGCGTGCTCGTCCGCCCCCGGAATGTTGATGCACTCTCGGCCGCGCTCGCTGGCATGATCGAAAATGCGTCCCGGCGGCAACTCCTCGGCAGGGCGGCGCGTCATGTATTTGAGGAGCGGTTCCGGCTGGAGCGCATGGTCGAACAGACTGCTGCTGTATATGCTACGGTGCTAAGCAGAACCGCGAAAATCCAGCGAATCGATTAACGTGACCTCCCCTTGGAACAAATCCGGCGTCCCGGTAGAAGAGGGCTTCCTCGCGCAGATGCACGGGGGCCTGTTCCACGGGAGCGCGCAAGCCCTCAAGCGGATCTTCGACATCGCGTCCGCTTTGGTCCTGATCGTACTCGCACTGCCGTTCGCGGTGGTAATCGCTCTGGCGATCGCTTTGGAAACGCCAGGCCCCGTATTCTTTGGCCACACTCGGATCGGAAGGGGCAACCGGCGATTTCGGCTGTGGAAGTTTCGCTCGATGGTCGTAAACAGCGAGGACGTCCTCCGCGCCTACCTCGAAAAGAGGCCGGATCTCGCAACGGAATGGAACGCGACGCACAAGCTGAAGGATGATCCCCGCGTCACACGGGTCGGCCGCTTCCTGCGCCGAAGGAGCCTCGATGAATTGCCCCAGATGTGGAACGTGCTGCGGGGCGACATGAGCCTGATCGGCCCGCGGCCGATCGTCGAGGATGAAATCCCGAAATACGGTCCGGCCTTCGATCTTTACCGAAGGGTACGCCCCGGACTCACCGGATTATGGCAGGTTTCGGGACGCAGTGATACCAGCTACCGCAAGCGCATCGAATTGGATTCCCGGTACATCCGTTCCTGGTCAATCTGGCTGGATCTGCGCGTAATCTGGAAGACAGTCGGCGTCATCCTGCGCGCGCACGGCGCTTATTGAAGTGACCTGATAAACGCCATC
>JAEHDI010000999.1 GCA_016880505.1 Bryobacterales bacterium
AGGCGCACGCCCTCGTGCTTACCGACCTCAACGGCGACGGCCGTACGGACCTGCTCACCGGCAAGCGTTACATGGCTCACAACGGCAAGGATCCCGGCGAGCGGGAACCGCTTGGGCTGTATTGGTACGAATACCGTCTATCGAATGGCGGCAACGTGGAGTGGATCCGGCATGTCATCGACTACAGCACGCGGGCCGGAGGCGGGATGCAGATCGCGGTCGCCGATATCGACGAGGACGGGGACCTGGATTTCGCGGCGGGCGGGAAGAGCGGCTTGTTCCTCTTCCTGAACAGAACGAGATAGCGTATGACCTCCAGCATGTGGCGCGCGGAAGGCCGCGGGCCACATGCTGGGGGGCGATGAGCCTATGCCACCACGGGCTCGAAATAACCGTGCGCGAGTTCGGGCTTGATCTCGAGCGCGCGGCGCCAGAAGGAACGGGCTTCATCCTCCTGGCCGAGGGCTTTGAGCGCGTGTCCGAGGTTGAGCGCCGCCTCGGCGAATTCGGGCTGGACGGCCAGCGCCTCGCGGTAGAGACGCACCGCCTCGTCCATGATGCCGGCCTTCTGCATCAGCAGGCCGGTGTTGTAGAACAACTCGGGGCCGCGCTCACCGAGTTCGATGAGCCGGCCATGGAGCTGCAGCGCCGCCTGGTAGTCGTCCGACTCAAGCGCCATCGCCGCAAGACCGCGCAACGCATCGATCGAATCGGGCTGCATCGCAAGCACCTGGTCGAACGCCTTTCGGGCGTCGTCCGTTTTGCCGAGTTTCCAGTAAGCGATGCCGAGATTGAGCAGCGCTTCCGGCCAGCGGCCCCGGTGCTTCAGGCAGGCCTCGAAGGCTTCGGCGCTGCCCTGGAAGTCCCCGCGTTGCAGGCGCAGGTAGCCCATGCGGAACCGGGCGTCCACCCACTCGGGGTTTCCATCAAGCAGCTTCACATACAGCGCCTCGGCGGTGTCGGGGTCGCCGGAAAGTTCGAGCACAAGCGCAAGGTTCCAGCTTGCCGCCGTCTGGCCGGGATCGAGTTGCAGGGCGCGTTCGTACGCCTTCCGCGCAGACGGCAGGTCGCCGAGCTCCTGCTGCACGATGCCGAGGTTGACGTGCACCTGCGGCGAGTCGGGCCGCAGCCGTGCGGCCTCGGAGTAGGATCTGGCGGCGTCGTGGAACCGGCCGGCTTTCTGATGCGCGACGCCCAGATTGAACCACGCTTCGAAGTGATTCGGGGCGATTTCAACGATCTTCACGCAGTAGCGCGCAGCAGATTCGTGATCTCCGCCGGAGAAGGCCGATGCGGCCAGGCCCTCCAGCGCGGTTTGTGAGTTGGGGCGCACCGAGAGAAGCTGCTCGGCCGTCTCGCGGACGCGGTCCGAATCCTTGCGGGCCATGTCGACGGCGATCAGGTTCACGAGCGAGTCTTCGGAAGTCGGGTTCCGCTGGAGGATGCGCCGGTATTGGTCCCCCGCCTCGTCGAACCGTCCAGCCAGTTGCAGGGCGACGGCCTTGCCGAACATCGCCGCCTCCTGCGTTGGCATCTGATTCAGGCAACGATCGAAGGCTTCGAGCGCGGGCTCGAGCTGCCCCAACTGGAGATTACAAATGCCCATGCCAAGGTAGGCTTCGTTCCTGCCAGGATCCACCTCGAGTGACCGCTGGAATCGTTCCACAGCTTCCTGCCAGCGGCCCTGCTTCTCGAGGCACACGGCCAGATTGAACGAGGCGGTCCGGTGAGACGGCTCCAACTGGAGCAGCTTCCAGTAACTGGTGGTCGCTTCCTCGTATTGCTCCAACTGAAAATGGATGTGGCCAAGTGCGGAGTAGAGTTCGGCGTCTTTCTCGCCGCTATCCACCGCGCTGTACAACTCATTCAGCGCTTCCTGAGGCTTGCCTTCGAGGTGCAGGGACACTGCTTTGGCGAGAGCATGCGACGCCCCGCGCCTCTCGGATTTTGCCTCAGCCAGGTTCCCCGCGGCGCCGGTACCGGGGGATGGCGGCTGGTTGGCCGGCATTTTTCTTTGGCTCATGGTAGATTCCCACTCCTTAACATGATCGGATTCGGGTACATGTACGAGCACAGCCTGCCCACAAAGTCGTCCTGGTGTGACAGCTTCACCCAGTAGAGCCGCGCCCGTTCACCCGTTTCGCTGTAGAAACCGACGCCGCCCTTCTCGAGGCGGTCGTCGCGCCAATGATCGATTAGCTGTCCTTCAATCGAGGTGCTGAAATCTCTCCCCCTGACGGCTACTTGCACCCTGTAGGGCGTGTTATTGTGCATCAACATCCTTATCGGAACTTCTGTACGTTCACCCTCAACTCCGTTGACTACCGGATAGCGGACCAGCGCCATTTGCGGGGCGGGTCCCGCCTTCACGACCGTCAGTTTGGCCGCGTAGTAGTTCATGCCGTCTGCCGCGCGGTATGCCCAGCTCACGGCCTTCCGGTCAATCTGGGCCAGAAACTCGACCTTGTAATCCTGCATCTCCACCGATGGGCTGTAGATGGCGAGCTTGCCCGGCCGGATGAAGCCGGAATCGTCGAATGTCCATGATTTCAACCAGTTTCCGGAGCCTGCCCATCCACCAAGACTCCCGCCTTCGAAATTGTCCACCAACTCGATGGTGGCCCGGTCCTGGATCGATTTGCGGACATTGGCCCAGTGACCCTCCACGACGGCGCCGACACGCCTCGGGCTGGCGACCCAGAGCATCATCAGCACGCAGAAGCTGGCGGTCGCGAACCGCAGATAGGCCGGCGTGTTCCGCCACAGCCGAAGGATCGCCTGCCACGGGTCGAGTTCCGGCCGGTCGAGCGGACGGAGGTATTCGAACGTCTCGACGATGCGAAGTGAGCTTGTTCTCGGGATGGCCGGCGTCCGGAGCGGCATGGGTAATTCCATGTATGCCAGCGGTACCCGGGTCTGATCCTTCGGTCGTACACTGTCAAAGTTGATTACCGTTCCACGCTGTACTTTACCGGCCCGCGAGTAGCGGAATAGCGACGCCAGCGACGGCAAAACGGATGAAGTGGCCGCGGCCACCGCGCCGTGCGGGGCATCGAGTGGCACGGCGGCGGTGTTCATCGCACGCACCTCTTCTGCGCGCGAGCCCATTGTGCCCAGTACCTGCCGACCCGGGATCGGAGCCACCACCGGAAATCTGGCCATCGACGGACGGAAGGGGGCTGGTCCCACGCCGGCCGATGCTGCGTACTTCGGAACGACCGCCATGACGGCCAGTGGCATCAATCCAGCCAGCGGGAACGCAGCGAGACCTGCTTCGGAGGCCGTCGCCGGGCTTCCTGCCGCAGCCGCTGCCGTACGTGCAACTGCTTCCGCAGGCAAGGCGTCCGGGCTGAGGGCCAACCGTGGCAGAAGCGTCCGCGGAGGCGCTACCGGCAGAGGATGGGCTTCGACGGCGATCATCGCGGCGGCGGGCTCGAAGACCGGCAAGCGAGCCGGTTGGAGCCCCGCTTTCGTAACCGAGAAAATCAATTCGATGCCGGATCGCGCCGATGCCAGCGTCGGAACCATCGACCAAGCTCGCCATTCGGCCGTTGTCTCGGGCCGGCAGGCCGCTAGCGCGGGTTGAGCGACGGGCGCCACAGGGAAGGCTCGTTCGCAGATGGCGTGGCTCGTCAGTTCGACGGCTGGCGGAAGTTCCAGCGGGACCAAACGGAACGCGGCCGCATGCTTCCAGGCTACGGGTAGCACGAACGGCAGCGGATCCAGCGCCGCCTGCCGGACGGCTGCCCAGGAAGTGGCTGTGGCGGCGTGGGGAGTTTGTGGAATGGGCTGCGCCAGGGCGAGCAAAGGCCGCACGGCCGGGCCTGGGACGGGCGGCATGGCGACAGCAAGCGCGAGTTCAAATATGGGCGCTACAGAGGCGACGTCCGGTGTCGCGGACGACGGACTGGGTTGAGCGGGAGCGGGGCGCGGAAGCGAAAATACCGCTTCGCGCAAAGTGGGAGCGCTCCCCTGGCGCAGCATTCCACTCAAAAATTCGAACCTTGGAGACGGGTGAAGAAGCTCACTCGGTTTAAGGATTGCTCCGAGCGCGAGCCCGGGCGTGGTGGGGGCAACCGGATCGAGCCGTCCCCAGATCGGCGCGGCGTTACCAAGCAACGGGAGGATGGGGGTGTGAGAGAAGCCCGGCAGGGAAGGCCCGGGAACCCTTTGCATCGTTTCGTCGGCTGCCTGAAGGTGCGCTGGAATCTGTTGGGGTCGCGGGAAGTGGCGGAGAACGGTCGAGTAATCGCGCGGTTTTCGACCGTCGCTTGGAAAGAAAAGGATCGACGAGACCGACGAACGCGCATATTGAACCGCATTACTGATCTCAGGCTCGAGGGGAGAGACTTCGCGCGCGAGGTCAGTCTTGGTGTTCTGCAGCCTCGCGAGCGCCATTTTGGTGAGCTTCTTGTAACGCTGCCGATGCTGGCCACAGCAGAATTCGCCGTCGGTGAGTTCTTTGAGGAACCCAAGCGCCTTTCCGCAATAAAGGCAGTGCATGGCTAGATCACACGCTCAGAGGCGAATTCTGCGCCTCATCCGTTTCCAAGAGCCCACGGAGCCTCCCTCGGCCCCAAAATCCGGATCCATGTTCGGTCGCCGCAGAGTCGATTCTCCTTCCTGCGACGCTCCTCCATCCGTGCTCCCAAATGTAAGGTCTTTCCACCAGGGTAGCAAGACCGAAATTAGGTAGCATACTCCTGTATACCAAGGTTAATAGTAGTTCAATCGGCAGCCCCAGCCACTTTGGCTACATACGCTTACGGCTATTATAGTACGTTTTGAGCTCTAGTTCTGGCATGAATCGCCAGTATGAGAAATCTACAACTAGCAGTCAATCCGGTCGACTTGAACATCGGAACGGGAAAAGATGGACGGATTGAGTTCGACACCGAGACCCGGGCCAGGCGGCAGCGGCAGTGAACCGCCGGCCGGGACCAGGGAGTGCGTCAGGATGCCGGCATATTCGTCGGCGTAGTGCCGCCGGACCGTTTCCAGGATCGCAAGGTTCGTCAGATTGGCAGCCAGGTGGGCGGAGGCGAGGTGCAGCACCGGCCCACCGCAGTTGTGCGGTGCAACCGGCAGGTAGTGCGTATCGGCGAGTGTGGCGATGCGTTTTGCCTCCGAGATGCCCCCGCACCAGCAGATGTCCGGCATGACGATGCGGGCAGCGCGGTTCTCGAACAACTCCCGAAACCCGTATCGCGTCATGAGTCGTTCGCTCAGGCACAGCGGCAGCCTGGTCGCGGAGGCAAGCTCCCGGTAGGCGGCCAAGTTGTCCTGCGGCAGAAGTTCCTCCAGCCACATCGGCTCATACGGCTCCAGCGCCTGGGCGATCCGGATGGCGCTCGGCAGATTCCAGTAGCCATGAAACTCCATGGCCACGTCGACAGAATCGCCGAGTTCATCCCGGATCCGCCGCAACGGTTCCAACCCTCGCCTGAGTTGGTCGGCCGTGATGAAGTTCCCTCCGGTCTCCTTGGCGATCGGATCGAACGGCCAGATCTTCATCGCCCGAATCCCCGCATCGAGCAGTTCCCGCGCGAGGCGGACCGGTTCGGTCAAGAAGTCCAACTGGTCGTAGCACGTATTGTAGATCCGGATGGCGGCGCGGGACGCGCCCCCGAGCAATTGATAGATCGGCGCCCCCGCGACCTTGCCCGCCACGTCCCAGAGGGCAATGTCCACGGCGCTGATGGCCCGCATTTCCGCCCCCGCCCAGCCGCTGTAGGCCACCGCCTGGAACATGTCGCTCCACAGGCGATCGATCCCGGACGGATCGCGACCGAGCAGC
>JAEHDI010001000.1 GCA_016880505.1 Bryobacterales bacterium
AACTCGGGGGGATGGTTTCTGGCGCGAGGTCTCGGGGGCCATCTTCGCTCAGCATGGCGGCACGAGCGGGCCGACGCGCGTCGGAACGGAGAAAGGCGACTGTCCCGCCGCCGCTCAGAAGGACCGGAGACCATTCGATCCCGGAACCCGATGTGATGGCGCGCGGGCGGCCGCCGGTAACCGGAGCACGCCAGAGGTGGCGGCGGTCGATGTCGTTCTGGTTCGAGGAGCAAATGATCTCTCCGCGGTCCGGGCTGAGGACGACGTGCTCGACCTCGAAAGCGCCGGACGTGATCGGAAGCGCATCACCCCCAGAGACCGGGACCGAATAGAGGTGCGTCCAGCCGCCGGCTTCCCACGGAAATACGATGCGCTCGCCGGCAGCCCAAAGGAGCTGGTTTTCCGCGATGACGCCATGGAAGACGCTGCCCATGCCGGGCTTCGCGCGCCAGATCTCCCGGCCGCGGCCGGTAGCGACCTCGGCGACACGGACGGACCAGGGCTCGGAGCTGCGCTTGGGGCCGAAGATAGCGAGCACGCGCGAGTTGGGGACGCGGAGGAAGGCGATCGACCGGCCGTCGGGGGACCAGGCAGGCTCGCTGTCGCTGTCGAGGCCCGGGTCGAGGTAGCGGAGGGTCTTCGCGGCGGGATCATAGACGCCGATGAAGCTGTGGTCTGCGCGGGCGCTGACGAAAGCGAGCAAGGCGCCTCCGGGAGACCATCGGAGGGATCCGCACTGGCCGCGGGCACGGATGAGTTGCGCGGGCTTCTCGTCGCCGGTGAGCGGCGCCGACCAGATCTGTCCTTTCTTGAGGTAGGCGACGCGGTCGCCTTTGGGCGAGACGGCCGGGGCGGAGCCGTCGTCGATGCGGCGGGGCTCGCCGCCGGAGAGTGACACGATCCAGAGGGCTTGCTCAGCGCCGGCCGGGTCGCTCAGCGGGTTCGGGTTTTCGCCCTGCGTGTTGGCGGAGCCGCCGCGGACGAAGATGAGCGAGCGCGCATCGGGTGTCCATGCAACGCCGGAGATTTCCTGGCCGTCGTCGGAGGAGTAGGATGTGACAGGACCGGATTTGTAGGCGGGTGCTTCGGCAACCCAGATGTTGCGCACGCCGCGGGCATTGAGAACCCAGGCCACGGCGCCACCCGAGGGCGCGGCGGTGAGTTCCGACGGAAATGGCGAACTCAGCGCCTGCTCCAGGGTGAACGGCGCCTGCGCGAAGGCAGCGGGAGAGAGAAGAAGCGCGAGCATCGCGGCAGAGTGACCCATGAGAACCTCCTATTTTTGTGAGTGTAGTCCAAGGAGGGAAATCGGGTCAGATTCTGCGAAGATCAGGGTTGGAGGATAGAGGATGAACGAGCGGCAAGAGGCTGTTGTTTGGAAGGCTATGGACTCATTTCAGATTGAGATACCGTCGTGGGGGTTTGCGAACACGGGCACCCGATTCGGCAAGTTCGTGCAGGCCGAAGCGGCCACCACGATCGAGGAGAAGCTCAGCGACGCGGGACAGGTGCACCAGTTTACTGGCTGCTGCCCGAGCGTGGCGGTTCATGTGCTGTGGGATTTCCCGGAAGGCCGCAAGAGCGTTCCCGAGGCGATGGCGATGGCGGCGAGATACGGCGTGCGGATCGGCGCGATCAATCCGAACGTGTTCCAGGACCAGATTTACAAGCATGGGTCGCTCGGCAGCCCGGATCCCGAGGCTCGCAAGATGGCACTCGCGCACATTCTGGATTGCGTGGAGATCGCGAAGGAAACGGGCAGCCGGGATCTCTCATTGTGGTTTATCGACGGCTCGAGTTATCCGGGCACGGCCAACATCCGCCACCGGAAGCAGTGGTTCACGGATGGGCTTCGGGCGGCGCATGAGCGGCTGGCTCCGAACCAACGGATGCTGGTGGAGTACAAACCATTCGAGCCGGCGTTCTATCACACCGATATCGCCGACTGGGGCATGGCGCTGCTGCTGGCTCGGGCGGCGGGGCCGCAAGCGCGCGTGCTGGTGGACACGGGTCACCACTACCAGGCACAGAACATCGAGCAGATCGTGGCCTGGCTATTGAGCGAAGGGATGCTCGGCGGGTTCCACTTCAAT
>JAEHDI010001001.1 GCA_016880505.1 Bryobacterales bacterium
ACAGTCAAACGGGTGAACTATGAATAAAACCAGACACGTTTTCTTATTGACGCTGTGGCTTGGCACGGTATTCGGCAGCGTCGTTCTGTACTTGATGGCTGCGCCCTGCCGGGCTTGCATTCGCTCCGCTCATGCCCAACAGGCACCCGCCGTCAATCGCACGGCGTTAAGGGGTGCAACGGCCATCGACGTCGTGGCGGGAAGAGCTGTTCCGGATTCCGTGATTGTGATCGAGGGAGACAAGATCACCGCTTTCGGCGGAAGGGCGACCCCAATTCCCTCCGGCACCACGGTTGTAGACCTCCCTGGAAAATTCATTATCCCGGGACTGTTCGACTCTCACGTCCACTATCAGCCGTTCCTTGGAGAACTGTTTCTCAATTTCGGCGTCACCAGCGCCATGGCGCTCGGGAGCAGACCCGCTCTGGGAGAAACCTACTGGAAGAATACCCAGTCGCCGGACTTCCGCACGCCGCGCCTGTTTGGAACCGGACGAGCAAATATCGGCAGTTTCATCAATCCGATGATGACGCGGGAGCAGGTTCGCGCGGGCGTGCAGGAATGGCTGAAAGGCGAGCCGGACCTGGCCAACATGCCGCAGTTCTCTTTCAACAATAAACAAATGTGGGAATGGGCTGCCGAGGCTGTTCACGAAGCGGGCTTGTTCACATTCGGTCATACCGATCTCGCTCCGGAGTCCGTGCGGGTTGGACACGATGGTATCGAACATATCTGGGGATTCGCGCAGGCATTGATGACACCACAGGAGCTGGAGAACTACCAGAAAGGCGAGTATCTGCACTGGGGTTTGTTCCTGAAGGATGTGTCCCGAATGGAACAGATGATTCGGGAAGCCGTCCAGCGCGGTGTGTATCTCAATCCTACAATGGGGTACGAGCTCGGTTCGCAGAGCACGCTGGCTCGCAAGCACGAGGACCTGATGTACGACCTCTACAGGGATGGCGCATTGATGGCGTACTATCCCGAGAACCTTGCCAACGGATCGCTTCTCAAGTTCAGGGCCATCCGAAATTTTTCGATCCGGCACGAGAATCTTGTCCCGCTGACCAAACTCTTGCCTGAGGAATTAAAGGCGTTCAGCGAGGCCTACCGGTTGTCGGGTGAGTTTGTGAAACGCTGGGTGCAAGCCGGTGGCAAGATCATGGGTGGGACGGACGATCCTTTCCCGGGAGCGACCGGATTCAATCAGCATATGGAGATGGCGATGCTGGTGGAAGTCGGACTCACGCCGATGCAGGCTCTCAAGGCAATGACGATTTGGGGAGCGGAAGTTATGACGGCGAGGCGCAAGGTTCCGGCGAAGCCTGCCGTCGGCTTCATTGGAGAAGGAGCTTTTGCGGACCTTGTGGTCGTGGGCGCAAACCCTCTCGACAATATCGACAACACCAGAAAAATAGAACGCGTGATGAAGGGCGGGAAGTTCGTTCGCCTGGGCTATACCGCCGACTATACGAAGCCCCAGGCCCCAGTGAGAGCGATCCCCTCCACACCGGAACCGGAAATCAGCGGCATTACTCCTGACGCCGTAGCGGAAGGAAGTGCCGAGTTTGAAATGACGGTAGAGGGCGTCGGGTTCATTAGCGACTCCGTGGTGCGCGTCGATGGCGTGTCTGCGCCGACAACCTTCGTAAACATCCGGACATTGAAAGCCAGAGTTCCGGCGGGCGTCGTCGCCCGCGCACTGCCCAACAGATTTAATGAGCCTGGCACTCCTCGATCTCGTCGGCGATGTTGCCCGCCGAGCGCGACCGGATCCGGTAGCCCGACACGGTGGGAGCCAGGCAGTAGACGCAGTGGGCGGGGCAGCCGCGGT
>JAEHDI010000123.1 GCA_016880505.1 Bryobacterales bacterium
GCGACACGTCGGCCGTGAACTGACGCATATGCAGGAACGATTTCTCCAATCTTCCGATCATCTGGTTGAGCGTATCGATGAGGCGATCGAGTTCATCGCCCGTTCCGCTGGCCGGGATGCGGAGGCTGAGATTTGTGCCCGTGATCCTCTGCGTAGCCTCCACGAGGTTGTTGATCGGACGCAGGGCGCGTCCGGCCCAATACCAACCGAACAGGCTGCCACCGCACACGAAAAGCGGCAGAACAGCGATGTAGATCCAGAGAAATCGTCTGCGAACCGGCTGGGTTATGTCGAAGGACCTTCCGATCGCAACATAATACGGCCTGTTCGTTTGGGCGTCAACCAGCACACCCCAACGCAGCAGATACGTCAAGTGGGACGGATCCGAGCGGTACCGCCACCCCGCCGCCCTTGACTGAATCGCGGCCCGAATTTCGGCGCGGGATTCCACGCCGATTACGCGATACCCGGGCGAGATCTCCAGGGGCTGGCCCTGCGAATCGGCGAGAAAGAACACGCGACGGAGGCGCTCGACCGCGAACACTTCGTTCGGGTCGTCCTGGTTGAAGACCCAGACCGGCCCGCTGCCCCTGATTCGGAGGTACCCCACCAGCGCCAGCCATTGTTCGTCTAGCAGTTGGCGCACCTGGCTGTCCTGAATACGGCCGAGAAGATGGTAAAATCCCGCTCCTAGCGCTCCGAACAGCAAGGTGAAGAAAAGCAGGTAGTTCGCCGTCAGCCGAAACCGGAGCCGGCGAGTAATGCGTACGCGTGGCTCGCCGTCAGACATCCGTTCGGGAGGGTTCGGTGGACGCCGCCGCCGGCTTCTCCGCCGCGTCAACCATGTAGCCAACGCCGCGGACTGTGTGAATCAACTTTTGCGGCCGCCCTTCATCGATCTTGCTTCGGAGGTGGCGGATATAGACGTCCACGATGTTCGTCAATCCGTCGTAGTCCATTTCCCAAACGTGTTCGACGATCATCGTGCGGCTAAGCGGCCGGCCCTTGTTTCGCATCAGGTATTCCAGGATGCTGAACTCCTTCGGCGCCAGGTCAATCACCTCGTCGCCGCGGGCGACTTTTCGCCGGATGCAGTCCAACGAAAGGTCGCCCACTTGAAGCCGTTCCGCGAGCGGCTGGCCGCGGCGAAGCAACGCCCGGACGCGTGCCTGTAGTTCCACAAACGCGAAGGGTTTGACCAGATAGTCGTCCGCGCCGAGTTCGAGCCCCTGGACGCGGTCGTCCAGGGTGCCGCGGGCGCTCAGGATCAACACTGGCGGAGAGACCTTCCGATTTCGAACTTTTTGCAGGACGGTCAGTCCGTCAATGTCGGGCAACATGAGGTCCAAGATGATCAGATCGTAGTCGATATCGTGAATTCGAGCGAGAGCGGCCGTTCCGTTTTCGGCGACCTCCACCGTGTATCCACTGCCTTCCAGGCCGCGTGCGATGAAATCTGCTATCCGCTTTTCGTCCTCAATGACCAGAATTCGCATCTTGGGTAAGAGATTATCAGGTCTTGAGGATGATCGGTAGGGGGAGGGGATCCGGGCCCCGCCGGCTAGTCGCCGGAGGCCCGGCCCGGAATGAAGTACGGATAGTAGTACGAAAGCCGCAAGCCCCGGAGGTTGTTCCAGTTCGTTCTGAGAACGGAGAGGCCCAACATGAACAGGATGACTCCGACAGCCGCGGCCGCCGCCTGTCCCGACGTCAGGCTTTCCTTCCAGAACCAGAGCCACCGGCCGTAGACGAGTTCCGTGTGCACCCAATAGACGAGAAGCGACGTGATCCCAAACTGACGCACCCAACTCCATCCCGGCGCGGCGCCGTATTGCGTCCACAGATACGCTCCTGCCAGCATGAGCAGAATCACGCCAAGCTTGATCAGGATCAGGGTCGGGCTGTTCAGCCAGAATTCAGATGCCGGGTACAGCGAATACGGCAGATTTGCCGCGTACTGTGCGCCGAGGATAAGACCGAAACCCACGACGGCGCTCCATTGCATGAAGCGGTCCATCAGGTCTTTCCGCATGATGCGGAGGATGCTGCCGGCGCTCATGCCGAAGGCGACGAATGAAGCCCAGGGGAAGAAGGCAAAGAACTGGGCGTCGGGGACGAAGTAGGCTCTTAGAACCGAAGGCACGCCCGTCCAACTGAAATGGGATATCCAAGGAGCCGCAACTGCGATGAGCACGCCCGTAGCCGCGCAAACCCGGACTCGTTGTTCAGTGCGGAACATCGCCAGGAGCGACAACACCGCGATGGAAAGGCCCATGCAGTTGAGGATGTCTACGCGGAACAAGTCGGTCCACGGGCTGGCCGGCAGCGCGAAGGCCCAGAGCTGGAGCCGGAAAAGGAACGCAATTCCAAACAGGTAGCCGGCGCGCCGTAACGCCGCCACGATACGGGCGCCTCCGGGGAGGCCCTGGCGCTCACGGCTCTCCATCAGAAAAGCGAGCGTAACACCGGTAAGGAACAAGAAGATCGCCGGAGGCATGCCGCCCACGAACTGCGAAAGAACGTATGGGGAGTCCTGTCTCAGATCAGGGTGAGTGAACGAATGAAACACATGACCTTGCAGCATGATCAGCGCCGCAAGACCGCGGGTCCAGTCCAAATATGCGAGTCGGGAGGATGATTTTGAAGCAGATGCCATACTCAGGGAATAACGGCCTACTTGTTGTTATTATACCTACTTTTGTGGGAACTCACGCTTGACACCGGAAGGCAACTTCAGTGTCACCGCCCGCTCGGAAACCCCCGGGTTAAACTTCAAGTCGACATACGTAATCAGCGTGTAGTCCCCTGACGGCCGGTAGAACTTCTGTTGCACCGGGTATCCGCCGGTCGCCACCCACAATTCAACCTTGTCCAAATGTTCGCGTGCTGATGCCGCTTTTGGCTTGAGTTCAAGGCGCGTGACCGCCTCATCGGACACCTTTTCCTCGCCGGTCATCCGAACCAGGTAATTGCTCTGAAGCTCCTGGCCCGAAGTGCCGAACCCCAACAGCAGGAACTGGTCCACCAATTCCCGATACTTTCCGAGGTCGTAGATCTGAACGGTTCGGATCTTCGGGTAGTAGATTTGCGCTTTCCGATCGGCGAAAACTGCCGTTCGGGTATCCGGCTCGTCGAAGTCGATCCGCATCTGGGCGCCACGCTTACCAACCTTCCGCATCTGGATCTTGCCGGTCTCCTCGGTGGTGTCGTTGATTACGGCTGTGTGGTCCTGCCGCTTGAGACGAGCGCACATGTCGCGGAATGAGGATGCGGATTTGTCCATGGAGGCCAGGACGTCCTCCAATTGCGATGCGGACAGTTTCGATGCAGGACCCCAGCAGCACAGGCTTAGTATCAAGAGGAGAAGAGGCATTCGTGGTTTCAGGGTAGTCGCTTTCGTCAGGGTCTCACGGTCGCCATGTAGCCCTTGATCTCGGACTCGGCGTCGAAGATGGGATCGAGTCGCGCAAAACGCAACTGTTTTCCGAATCGCTTCCGTACCAGTTCGGCGGCGGCGTCTTTCTTGCCGGCGTCGGGGACCTGAGCGAGAAGCTCGGGCGCAAGCCAGACGACGTCGGTTCCGTCGTGGGCTTGCAGTATCACGATGCTGGAAGGGCGTGGCTGGTCGCGAAACCAGACTTTTGGAGTCAGGAAGATGAAGGCCAAGATGAGCCCGACCATCACGTCGTACTGCCAGCAGGCCCTCGGGTAATCCCACAGGATAAACCGCTTCAGGCCGGACCAGAAGCTAACAGCCATATCCACCATCAGTTTAGCACGCAGCCGAAGAAGTGCTACTATCCGCTACCGAGTCACATGGATGAACCGCAGTCCAGCAGGCCCACAAGGTCGCTGAAGACACCGTAGGCGGTCTGGGCGACGGACGGGGAAATCGAAACCGTCCCGATTGTACCCATGAGGTCGGTGTGCAGCAGGAGCAAGTTTGAGGTGCCGCGCACGGAAGCGAGGATATCAGTCTCTTCAACAACCTCGGCGCGGACGCGCAGGTGTATGCCGTCGCCCGTTCGGCGCGCACGGCTGACCAGGCAGGCGGTTTTTCGCCTGGCGGCGAGTTCAGCCATTCGCTCGGGTGTCAGGCGGCCGATCCCCTTTGTATCCACCTGCTGCGGAGTGACCATTGCGTCCATCAGCACGTTCGCTAGCGCCGCTGTTTTGGCGGCGGAATCCCAGCCATCGATGTCAAAGCTGGCATCGGCCTCGGTGATGCCAAGCCGGCGGGCTTCCTCGATTCCCTCTTGCATGCTCTTCCCGTCGCGCATCGCTTCGATCGCGATTTTGGTGGTCGAATTCAGGACGCCGGTGAAACCTAGTACCCTCACGCCAGGCAGTGTGTGCCGGACGAGGTTGAACACGGGCGCTCCGTCCATCACGGTGGACTCGAAGCGAAAGCAGACGCCCGCGCCCCGCGCCTCGTCGCGAAGCAATGCGTAGGCGTGGGCGATCGGACCCTTGTTCGCGGTTACGACGTGCATCCGCCGGGCAAAAGCCGCGCGTACGTGGGAGATGGCAGGCTCGCCTGTTGCCGGGTTGAGGGGCGTCAGCTCGACCATTACCTCGGCGTCCGCCAGGTCGAGGAATTCGTCCACGGAAGCCGCCGGCGGGCCGAACACCGGATCTGTGAAAGAGTTGTCGTCTCGGTACGCCGTACCATGGCGGGCAGTGTGAATGGCGACAATGCGAAACGGGAAAGACGGGCGCTGCCGCTCGATGAGCGACGCGAGCGCCCGTCCGACATTGCCAAAACCGATGACCGCGAGTCTCAAAACTCCATTTTCTCGATCAGGGAATTGAGTTCCGATTCTAGCGCAGCTTTCTTCTTCCGCAATTCGAAGCTTTGGTCGCGAAGGCCGGCGAGCTTGATTTCGTTTGCTGCGAGCTGGCGGGCATATTCCTGAACCTGCTCTTGCTGTCCGGTGACCTGGCGCAGGCTGTTGATGTTCTGACGCAGGCGCTCCTGATCGCGGCTGAGATCGTTCGTCTGCTGTTCGGCGGCTTGGATGGACTGGTCCACTTCCGCAATCAGCCGCTTCTGCTGGAGGATTCTCTCGAGTTGCTTGCGCGCGCCTTCGTTCAACTCCTTGTTCTGGACATAGCTGGCCAGTACATCGGGTGTCAGATTGACGATGGCGAGCACGTTTTCGAAAACTCGTTCTTCGACTACCGGAAACTTCTCGTTGGCGCCGGGAGCAAGCTTCACCTCGAACCGGTAGGCGGTCGCCGTAGTTTCCGCCGGCTTGGCGTTGATCAGCTTGTACTCCGGCCGGACGGGATGCTCGACGATGAGCGTCTTCGGTTTCTGGTCTACATTCCGGATGGTATAGGTGCGAGTCTCCTGGACGGCGTGGCGGGAGGTAAGCACACCCCGGCGGAAATGGACTTCGCGCAAAATCTGCCGCCCGGAGTCGAACTGGGTGGTAATGCGTGTTCCCAGGTCGACGCCATAACTGATGAGCCGCCTGTCGGAGGCCTTCAGCGTTTCCATGAGCGCCTCGCCGCCGTACGCGGCCGAATCGAAGACGGTCACCGGGCCGCCATCGAGTGTCTTTCCGGTATTGTTTGTGATTTCGGCCGCGTTGGTCGGGTGTTGGGATCTCTGATCGGCGTAGATGAGCAGCTTGCGCGCGGTGATCTTCTGCTGCAGGAACGGGAGCATGGCCGACTCGCCTTTCTTGACCGTCACCGGCGCGGAGAAGCTGTACTCAAACAGCTCGCCTAGCTCACGGCTTTCAGCGGAGGCGGCGATGGTACTGGCGATTTCTTCACGCGGCGCCACTTCCGCCATTGACGCGGAAGCCGCGAGATCGAGCGTGCGCATCTCTCCGGCTTTAGCGAACGCACGCTTGGCGGGCGCAGGAGGCGCCGCAGCAAGTTGTTCGACAGCGCCGCCGATGGCGCCTTCATGGACAACCGGGGCCTGCGCGCGCTCCTCCGGCAGTTCAGCGGTCGGACGGCTGATGTAGCGGGGCTCATACAGCTTGCTCACGAAGGAGATCGGGCGGCCTGAAACCAACGACAGGCGTACCTTGCTCCAATCGTAGCTGGTCACGTTATCGATGATCGCCCATCCCTCGAGCAGCGGTTCACCGGTGGCGCCGAACACCAGCCGGTAGCTGGACTTCCACACCGGTACCGGGATGACGTAGCTTGCGAAGAGTTGCCGGGCTGCCGAGTCGGCCGAGTCGATGTAAACGCTGCGCTGCTCGCGCGAACGGGCGCCCGTCATCGCGGCCAGATAATCGCGAATCTGGTTCTGGAGTTCGGCGTCGCGAAATCGGACTTCGGTGGCGGTGGAGAGATCGAAGGTTCGCAGCGCACCCGAGTCGAGGAGCAGCGTGATTTGCTCGCGCTCCGGATGCTCTTGGGTCGCGGGGACCAGCCTCGCTCCGACGACGGCTCCGCTGATCGTCTCGGGGCCGGTGCGAAGGTCGATACGCGCTCCTTTCAAGGAATCAATGAGAGTGCTGAGCGCCTGGCGTTCGCCGAGTTGAAAGGGAAATTCCACCAGTTTGCCCGAGAGGGGCTCGCTCGAATCATAGCGGACACCGGAAATCGAAGTGCCTCGCTTGTCCTCGATGGTAAGGGACTTGAGAACGTCGTTCATCTCCGACGCCTTGAAATCCAGGCGCGCCGCCTCGCCGGCCGCGACGTCTCCGGAGCGTTCGAAGTAACCGACTCCGTGTTTGTACAGAACGACTTGCCTGACGGGGAGTTCCGCGCCGTGGGCAAGAAGCATGATGGGGAGCGGGAGAAGAACGAAGCGTGTCATGGAGCCTCCAAGGAGGGGATGCCGCCAGCCTACGATTCCTTTCACGCCGGCCCCCCTTGCTATTTCAGGATAATCGCAGCCGGGCTTCACTGGTGATGACGCCCACACTGCTTGACAGTGCGGAACAAGGCGCGTCAGACTTTGAAGGTTGCCGGCGGAGGAATTGTTATGGTTCGCGCACTCCAGTGTAGTTGCGTGCGCGTCCAGCCCGCACTCCAAGACGGAGGGAGTTTGCGTACACGAATTCTGCTTGTTTTGACGGCCGTTCTGGCCGGCGCCGCGTTCGCACAGAGGGCCGACTATGAAGGGCCGACGATTCTCAGCCGGGGTATCGGGCCGGTATTGGCAGGCGGCGGGGACCTGTTGAGGATCAGGCCCTATCTGAGCGTCACTGGGGTCTACGATACGGGATTAACGCCGGTATCGGTGAACTCGCAGGGGCAGATCCCGAAAGAGGACGGCTACGGTGGTGAACTCGGTTTCGGAGCCCTGGGGTACCACTCGTGGCGGGATACGGTGCTTGGGCTCGATTACCGGGGCGACGTCCGCCACTACTCACAGCAAAGTTACTATGACGGCAGCGATCACACCCTGTCGCTTGGTGTGACGCACCAGCTTTCGCGCAGGGTGGTGCTCTCGCTGCGCGAGGCCGCCGGCACGTACTCGCGAAGCTTCGGCCCGATGGGCGGGCTCGGCTACTTCGACCCGTCGTTTGCGGACATCCCACAGAACGAACTCTTCGACGGCCGCACCCACTACCTGACGACCATGGGTGACCTTACGCTCCAGAAAGGGCCTCGGCTTTCATTCAATATGGGAGGTAGCGGGATGGTGGTGCGTCGCCGGTCACGTTCGCTAATAGGGGTCACCGGCTGGACGGCGCGCGGCGATACAGCCTACCGTGTCGGCCGGAATCAAGTCATCGGTGTGGATTACGGTTTTCACCACTTCGACTACACCAGTGCGTTCGGCGCTTCGGATATCCATACCCTTGGCTTGAACTGGACGGCAAGGATTGGGCGGAACTGGAGTTTCGGCCTCCGGGCCGGCGCATCGAGGGTAGAGACACTCGGGCTGCGGCGCGTGACGCTCGATCCAATCATCGCGGCGATCCTCGGCCAGTCGTCGGGTATCGAGACGTTCTACCGCGTTAACTACGTGCCGAGCGCGAATGCACGGTTGACGCGGACGTTCCGGCGTTCGTCGGTCAGCTTCGAGTACGACCGTGGGACGGGTTCGGGCAATGGAATATACCTGACGTCGCAACAGGAGAGCTTCGGTCTCAACGCCAGTTACACTGCATCCCGAAGGTGGAATGTCGGCGCTTCCGCCGGCTACGACAATTTCCGCAGCCTGGGACAGACCCTCGGCAAGTATGAGTCTTACCACGGCGGCGGCGGTGTGACTTTTCAAATGACCTCGGTGTTGCACTTCGTGGCTCGATTCGATGGTCGCCACTATGACATCGACAACACCGACTTCAAGCGGACCCACTACCGGGCGTCGCTGGGCATCGCACTGAGTCCCGGCGATATGCCGCTCTCGCTCTGGTAGACCATGCCGGAAACAGATCCTCGGAAGCGGATTCTCGTGGTGGATGACGAACCGGCGCTTCTGAAACTGCTCGAGCGGTACCTCACACGCTCCGGCTACCGGGTTGAGGCGTGTGGCTCCGCCCAACAGGCGCTCGAGCTTTTCGGAGCCGACCCCGAAGTTTACGCCCTTGTGATAGCTGACCTGCGGATGCCGGGCATGTCGGGCGAGGAACTGCTTGAGATGCTCATCCGGCGGAACCCCTCGATCCGGATCGTCGTGTGCAGTGGATACCCGTTCAATCATCTCGATCGACGTCCTGGGATCGAAGGCCAGATCCGGTTTGTTCAGAAGCCGTTCCTTCCGAGCATGCTCGACCATGCCATTCGGGAACTGCTCGGCAGTTCTTAGGAGCCTGCGCGAGGATGTTCCGACAACGCCTCGGCAAGCCGGTCGGCGAAATTCTCTCCCGATTCCGACCAGAGGCGGCGGTTTTCTGCCGGCAGCGTGTCATCGAGTTCATGCACGAGCCGCAGTAGACCACGGATGTTCGACTCAACTTTACGTGAACTGCCAGGGGTTTCGGGCTGTGGCAGAAAGTCCGCGTCGTTGCCGAACTCGATACGCAGATGGTCGCCGAGGTTGTTCTCAAACAGCGGGCCATAACAGGCAAGGCTTACCGGCGCGGGAGTGAGTTTCCACTCAGGGTCGTATCGCCAGAGATCCCAGTAGCCCTCAACAATATAGCCGGAGTCGGCGTTTTCGAACTCCCGGCTGGCGGCGATCACATCATCCACATCTTCTGTGAGTCGGTCGAAAACGCGCTCGATAAGGGGAGGTTCTGCAAACTGTTGCACGTAAATTCGGAGTTCCACGGGCGCGGGGGAGTTGGGCGAAAACGGAAACTTCCGCAAAAGTTTCTCGAAATGCCGTAGCATCGTCTGCCCGCTGTATCCGCGAATCCAGTACGAAAGATAAAGCCGGTCGGCCATTGTTCGGGTACGCCCCTCCATCCATTATGGGTCGTCCCGAGGTCAGAAGGACCGGGCCGCCTGCAGTGCAATGGCCAGCCCGAGCAGGGTAACGATCACGGCGCTGGTCACCGGCAATGCCCGTGCCAACGGCCCTTCCCCGCTCAAGCGTTTCAACGCCGGCGCAGCCAGCACCATGGCGACCCCGAACGAGATCAACACGGCGGCCAGCCCGAGGCTGAAAGCGACCAGGATCGCGAGCCCGAAGCCGATCCGGCGCAGCGAGATCGAGATCATCAACACCACAAGAGCTTCGGGGCAGGGAACCAAACCACCCGAAACGCCAAGCGAGAGTAGGCTGCCGCGGGTCGGCGGATCGTGGTGGTGGTCATGCGCATGGTGGTGACGGACGTGATCGTGATCGTGGCGGTGCGTTCTCGCCGTGAGCCGTTTCCAAAGGAGCCACGCGCCGATCAGCGCAACTAGCACGCCGCTTGCGAGTGCCAGCCAGGGGTAGACCCGGTCGAGTGACACCCGTTGAGAGGCGTAGAGCGTGACAATGCCCAGCACGAACACGCTAAAGGTATGGGTGGCGGTCACCACCGCTCCAAGAAAAACGGCATCGGTGAGACGCCCGCGGCTGCCGACCAGGTAGGCGGCCACAATCGATTTCCCGTGTCCCGGCGTGAGAGCATGGGCCGCGCCCAGCATGAAGGAGACGCCGAGAGCAGTGGCCAGAATCCAGGGACCCGCCTCGGGTGCGGCTAAGAACGCCTCCAACCGCGAACGCTCCTGAAGGAGCAGCATGCACAACAGCGCAGTCAACCGGTCAACTCCTGTACCGCGGCGGCCGTGCGATCAATCTGTTCGAGCGAGTTGTAGATATGAGGGCAGAGCCGGATTCCCTCCTGATTGGAAGCGGTGGTCGCCGGTGTCATCGCGCCGGAGATGCGGTGACGTGACCAGAGGGCATCGTAGGCGCGTCGCGTGTCGGCGTCCCGGATTCGGAACTTGACCACGCCACCGGACAGTTGCGGCTCAAGATTCGTCAGCAACTGCACTCGCGGCATCTCTCGGAGCTTCTGTTTCAGCGCGTTCGCAAGCAGACGCATGCGCGCTTCGACGTTCTTCATGCTGAGAAGCTGGAGGAAGTCCACCGCGGCATCGAATGCGACCACTCGGGGATTGTCCCGCTGGCCGAGCACCTCAAACTTCCGGGCCCCCACCAGCCTGTCCGACCAACCGGCGGTCACGATCGAAGGCCACAATTCGGGAATCCGTTCCGAGCGTACATAAAGCACGCCGGCTTCGAGCGGGCCCATCGCCCACTTGTGGGCGCTGGCGGCGTAAGAATCACAGCCGATCGCCCGCACATTGACGTCGAGTGCGCCGAAGGTCTGTGCGCCGTCCAGGTGCATCCAGATGCCTCGCCCGCGTGCGAAGTCGGCCAACTCCTTCACGGGAAACAGGATGCCTGTTGTATTGGTCACGTGGGTGACGGCGATTACCTTCGTCCGAGGAGTGACGGCCCGCACGATCCCGTCCAAAAGCTGCTCACAACCCGGCGCGGGGATGGTAACCGGGACGCTACGTACCACGAAGCCTTCGCGTTTGGCGCGCATTTTCCAGGAAGCTTCGTTGGAGGGGTGATTATGGTCCGTAATGAGCACCTCGTCGCCCGCCTTGAGGTCGATGCCCTTGGCGACGACGTTGTTCCCCTCGCTAGTGTTCCGGGTGACGGCAATCTCGTCCGCGGAAGCCCCGAGCACGGCCGCAAGTTTGCGCCGCAGCCGCTCCTGAAGGGGGTCGTACTTCTCACGATTCTGAAACGACGGGTTGGCCTCAAAGTCGCGGAGAAACTCGACATAACGGTCAAGGACCGGGCGCGAGGCCGGACACACGTTCGCCGCATGCAGAAAGATCAGGCCGTCTTCCAGGGGGAATTGGCGCTGAACCATCCGCCAGTAGGCTTCGTTGGTTGCATCGGGGATGCCGGGCGCTGCCTCGAGAGTTCGGGTGAACGCCACCCAGCTTGAGGGCAGAGCGGCGGCGCCGGGCAGAGAACGGAAGAAATCACGTCGGGACCGAATCATAGGTTGACTCCTCGCATTCGGTCCCTCGATTGTACAGCAGGCACGCGTGTGAAGCGTACCTGACTCGCTATTTCAGCTTTTCTGTGACGGTCAGCGGCCCGCTCAGACGGAAGTCGATTCGTGTCTCGACTGGGATGACCGCCGGTTTGCCGCGCGTGGCGGCAGCCGTACCGGCCCCGGCTGCGCCGCCGACGGCAGCGCCGATGCCCGCACCCTTTCCTCCGCCCGCGATTGCACCGATTGCTGCACCAATGCCTGCTCCAATACCGACCTTCTTTACGTCCTCTCCGCGGGACGTGGGCGCCTGTTTGTGGAAGAGGTCGGTTTCGATCGCCAACTCCTGCCCGTCGCTCGTGTGAAGCTTCGTTAGGTGGATAGCCATCGCGGCGAGCCCCTTGACTCGCCCGGACTCCTGGATCTCGGCCACTTTGCCCTCGAGTCGTGCACCTCGTTCGGCGATCACGAGCCCGTCAACCACAAGCGGCTGGTCCAGGTTGGCGGTGAACGTGTCTCCCAGCTTCATACGGCTGCTGTCGAGTGTTTCGGCGAGGCGTGCCGACAGGAGTGTCCCGGCGGCGACGGTCACCTTCCGAGGCTCTGGCGGCGGCGGGGGAGGGGTCACTGCCAATGGCGCAGGCGCCTTCTGCTCCGCCACGTTGGACGCGGCCGCTGGCTGGGAAGACTGGGCAGGTGTCTGCTCAGCCTTAGGCTCCGGGGCTGTCGTCTGGGATTTGGCGGTCACAGTCTTCTGGGCCGCCGGCTTTACGGACGGCGCAGGTTTCGCTCTGCTTGGCGCCGACGCCGCGGTTTCGGTGGCTAGCTGCTGTGCTTGTTCGGCAGGGGGCGGCGCCGCTGCCTGGCTGGATGGCGCAGCCGCCTGCTCGCTGGTCTCAGCTGTGGTTACGGCTGCCTGTTCACTCTGTCGTCCTTTTAAGACTAAGAACAGCAGGACGCCACAGGCGATAAGGGCTGCCAGTATCCCGATCTGAACGATTTTCATGCGCGGATCTCCTCCATGATCGTACCTAATATCCGACGGAAGCGGCCCGCATTTCGTTTCTCCCGGGCCAGTCGCTACAATGGACTCTAGAATGAGGGAGTTTCCGCCCAAACTACACATCGGCAAGGTGGAGATCGCGCCCGCAACCGTCCTGGCCCCGATGGCGGGCGTCACGGATACGGTGTTCCGCCGCTTCATCCGCGGTCTGGGCGGCTGCGGTCTCATCATGACGGAATTCACCAGCTCCCATGGCGTGGTCGCCTCTTCCGTCCGCCGTAAGCCGACGAGAACGTTCGACTACCTCGCTTTCGAGCCGGACGAACACCCGATCTCGGCCCAGCTTTTCGGCGCCGATCCCGACGTCATGGCAAACGCCGCTCGCGTGTGCCAGGACCTCGGGTTTGACATCGTGGACATCAACCTCGGTTGCCCGGTGAAAAAAGTGGTGCGCTGCAACGGGGGGTCCGGTTTGCTGCGAGATTTGCCCCTGGTGGAGCGCATCCTGCGGGCCGTGCGCGCCACAATCACCATCCCGCTCACGGTGAAATTTCGAGCCGGTTGGAACGATCGGGAACTGGTGTCCGTTCCGCTTGCGCGGATCGCCGAGGACTGCGGGCTGGACGCGATTGCCCTTCATCCTCGTACGCGTGAACAAGGATACAGCGGAAAGGCGGACTGGGATCGTATTGCCGAAGTAAAGGCGGCTGTTCGCATTCCAGTTATCGGCAACGGGGACGTGATCAGTCCCGAGGACGCCTTCCGCATGGTCCACGAAACAGGTTGCGACGCCGTGATGATCGGCCGTGCTGCATCCTACAACCCGTGGATCTTCCGGCAGATTGACCAGTACCGCGAGAAAGGACGCTACGATTGCCCGACCGAGCGCGACCGCTACGACATGATGCGCACTTACTACGCGCGGTTGATCGATCGCGGAGAGGACGACACGGTCGGCAAGATGAAGCAGTTCGCCACCTATTTCACCCATGGGGTTTGCAACGGTTCTCGTCTTCGTCAGGAGGTTCACCTCGCCCACGCCGCCACCGAGATCATGGAACGAGTGGACCGCTTCTTCGTCCACGAACTGGAAGCGTGCCCGGCCTGACGCGATGAAGAAAGTCCAGGTCATCACGGATGGAGCCTGCCTTGGCAACCCGGGGCCCGGCGGCTGGGCAGCGATTCTCCGCCATGCCCGCCACAAACGCGAGCTCAGCGGCTCGGAGCCGCACACCACCAACAACCGCATGGAACTGACCGCCGCCGTTCGGGGACTGGCGGCATTGAAGGAATCCTGTGAGGTTGAAGTGATTACCGATTCCGAGTACCTGAAAAACGGCATCACCGAATGGCTCCCGCGCTGGAAACGCAACGGTTGGAAGACAGCATCCAAGGACCCCGTGAAAAACCAGGATCTTTGGGAGCAACTCGACGCGCTGACAGAACGTCACAAGACAAGATGGGTGTGGACCAAAGGACACGCGAACCACGAAGACAACAACCGGGCGGACGAACTGGCGTCCGCGGCGGCACGGGGGGTGTCACGATGAGGACCTTGCTTCTCTTTGTCCTGGCGGCCGGCGGCGCTCTCGCCCAACCGCTGTCCCTCGGCGTGAAGGCCGGCGTGCCGTTGAACAATGCCTTCAAGATCGCGGACGCCTCGACGTATCTTTCCGACCGGCAGCCTTACGTGATCGGACCAATGGCGGAGCTGCATCTACCGTTCCGGCTCTCGGTGGAGTTTGATGCGTTATACCGCCGCGTGAAGTACAGTTCCGAGAGCGTATCGGGGTCCGAACCCTCCGTCCCGCTCGGCACCTCGATGACGACCAAAGGCCGCTCCTTTGAATTCCCTCTGCTGCTGAAGTACCGCGTTTCGGAGGGCATCGTGCGACCGTACCTCGGCGCCGGACTGGTTTGGCGAAGTATCGGAGGGCTGAAACAGACGTTCCTGCCGGCCGGTGGAACAGGCCTCACAGAGACGGACGAGCCGGCCGAATTGCGCGACAGTTCGGGCGGCGGCGTTGTCTTCAGTGGCGGCCTCGAACTCCGGGTCCCGTTCCTTCGCGTTTCACCTGAGCTAAGATACACCCGATGGGGTACGACGAGCTTCCGGACCGCTGTGGGCGACTTCCGCTCCCAGGTGAACCAGGCAGAATTCTTGATCGGCATCACCTTCTGAAGCTGCGCAGTGCCGCGCGTGCGAGACGATCATGATCTGGAGAATGAAGCGCAAGCGTCGGGCCATGGAAGAGGACATCACTATCCGGTCGCGGGTAGCGATCTTCGGCGGCACGTTCGACCCGATTCACAGCGCACACCTCATCGTGGCAAGAGAGGCCCTGGAACTGTACGGGTTGTCACAAGTGCTTTTCGTTGTTGCGGGCAACCCTCCCCACAAGCCGCAGACCACGTCTGCTCCGTACAAGCACCGGATGCGGATGGTGGAACTGGCGTGTGAGGCGACCTCGGAATTTGTGCCATCCCGCCTCGAGGA
>JAEHDI010001002.1 GCA_016880505.1 Bryobacterales bacterium
GACGCGATCTTCCAGGACTCGGGACTCTGGTCTCCGGAGATCCGACGCGAGCGGGCCGCGGCCCAGGGCATCGCCGTCGACGAGCTCGAGGAGTTTTACCGCAAGCGCAACCTCCTGGGCGCCCGCATCCTCCCCGAGGACGTGGCGGAGACTGTCCTCTTTCTGGCGTCCGACCGGTCGTCGAAGACCACGGGCTGCACGATCACCGTGGACGGCGGCGTGCGGGACGCCTTCCCGAGGTGACATGACCGCGTCCTCCACCGTCGGCTTCGGCGTCCAGCTCGGCCTGCACCCGCCCCAGGAGCAGTTCGACCTCGTGCGCCGGCTGGAGGCGCTCGGCTTCGACTCGATCTGGTGCGGCGACCACCTGTCCTTTCACACGCCGATCTACGAATCGCTGACGCTGCTGGCGTCGTACGCGAGCATCACGCGACGGCCACTGTTTGCCTCGACAGTGTACCTTGCCGGACGGGTCCTCAAGGAAAAGGAATGGGAGGAACTTGGAAGGCGCGCCATGCACCGGCTGGCCACCGAGGAGCAGGCCGCCGGCGGCTACTGGGGCGAGTTCACCGACAACGGGCCGGCCACCGGTTACGATTACATCACCATGAACTGCGTCGCCCTGTACTACGAGCACAGCCTCGACACTGGGGCACTGAAAGCCCTCCGCCGATCGACCGACTTCCACAAGTATTTCACGTGGCCCAATGGCGAGCCCGTGGAGACGATCAACGGTCGCAACCGGTACTGGAGCGTCAGTCCGTGGGGGACCTTCGCCTTTTCGCACTGGCCGGACGGCCGCGGGTACGCCGAATTCCTCTTACGGTTCTTTACCGCCGGTAAGGTGCCCGCTCGCGACCTGGGGCGGCTTTCACAAAACGCGCTCTATTACCACGAAGGACCTACCGCACCGATCCCTCAACAGTTGTCTCATGCGGTCCACCAGATGCCGGTGCCGGCCGGCATTCGCCGGACCGAACCGTGGACAGTCTGCCTCTCCGGCCTGTACGACCCACCGACGACCAGCCAGTTCACGCTCGACCGGCAGGGCAACCTGAGCATCTACCACGACCGGCTGGGAATGATTATCACCGGCGCCGGCTCGAAGTACCAGCCGGAATTGGCGACGATCATGGAGAAGGCCGAGGGCGAGGTGACCACCGTCCCCCGGAGCAGTCGGTTGCGAATGACCGATGCGCTGGACCGCATCGGCATGGCGTACCGGCGGTTCTTCGTGGACCTGCAGGTTCCCCGTCCGGAGCCGGAACGCCTTACCTTTCAATTCAGAATTACCGAAGTAGGGCCAAACCAGATGGGGGACGCTTCCATCAACTTACAGCTGGTCCTCAAGCCCGGCGAGGTGCTGGAGACTGCTCACAGGAAGGTCACGTTGGACGAGAATCCCATCGAGCTTGGGCCGGAGCAAATCGGTGGCTGGATTCGGCACCGGGGCTGGACTCTGAAAGTCCCTCCCACCGCGCGCCTGACCTGGCCGGTGCTGCCCTTTAACCCGTACCGCAACGCCCGTGAGACCGATTTGCGATACGCGGTCGGCCGGCTGCTGGTGCCGCTGCAGGTCGAGAAACGGCCGGACTGGGCCTTGAACTGGGGACGGCAGGATATCGAGTTCACACTGGAGGCCCCGTCGGCCAAACCGGCGCCACGCTGACGCTCCGCTGAATGCGATTTCGCAACAGGGTATCCCGGCACTCTCTGCGGGTACATCAACCGGCGGCCGCAACCCCCCGATGTTTCTCCGCGAGGGTATACTTCCCGTGATGCGAGGAGTGTTCCTCTCGTACGCCCGGCATGACGGCGAAGCCCGGGCCGCGGAAATACGGGAGCAACTTACTCGCGAAGCCCCCAACATCGTCATCAGACAGGACCGGCTGTTCCTCGGAGGCAGCCCGACCTTCGGGGAGTGGAACGGAGCGGTGACACCCCCGCGGACGATACAATTCAGCGGGAAGTTTGTATTCTAAGGAAATTGGCTTAAACCATCCGCGGGTTTCGTCGCCGTAGCCTTGTGCGGCGGCTTGCCCGTCGAAGGGAGGGGGTGTGTATGCTGCTGCGCTCAGGTCGCATGGCGTGTTCCCACTGGCTGGGCGGATGGTTACCGGTCTGGACGAATCGTAGCAGAGCGGTCCTCTTCGCACTCGTGTGCTCGCTGCTGATGTCGGCCGCGACCTGCTACGCGCAAGAATGGCGGTTCTGGGGAGGTGACGCGAGCGGGACGAAATACTCACCGCTCGAACAGATCAACAAGAAGAACGTGTCTGAGCTGAAGGTCGCCTGGACCTACGACACTGGTGACTGGAGCGACGGCAGCGAATATCCAACGCGCTCGGCCTTCGAGGCGACGCCCCTCGTGGTGGACGGCGTGATGTACGTCAGCACGCCGTTCTGCCGCCTTATCGCGCTCGACCCCGAAACCGGCGAGAAGCGCTGGGAGTTCGATCCCAAAATTGACCGCGCGATGCACACCAACCTCTTCGCCAGCCGCGGTGTGACGTTCTGGCAGGACGGAAACAAGAAGCGCATTTTTCTCGGCGATCTCCATGGCCGCCTTTTCTCGATCGACGCCACGACCGGGAAGCCGGACCCGAAGTTCGGAAAGGATGGCATGCTCGACCTGAGAGCTGGTTTGGCTGACCAATTCCCCGACAAACAGTACAAACTGACATCTCCTGCCGCAGTGTGCGGGAAGGTTGTCATCACGGGAAGTCTGGTGAGCGATGGCTCGCCGAAAGGACCAAGCGGCGACATCCGCGGGTTCGATGCGCGCACTGGAAAGCTTCTGTGGCGCTTCCATACCGTGCCGCGCCCGGGCGAATTCGGCAACGACACCTGGCAGGGCGACGCGTGGAAGGACCGCGGCGGTACCAATGCCTGGTCGGTCATGAGCGTGGACGAGAAGAACGGTCTCATCTTCGTGCCCCTCACTTCTCCCAGCTACGACATGTACGGCGGCGACCGCAAGGGCGCGAATCTGTTCGGCAACTCTGTCGTCGCCCTCGATTGCCGAACCGGGAAGCGCAGGTGGCATTTCCAGACCGTGCACCACGATGTATGGGACTACGACCTGCCGGCCCAGCCGGTCCTGGTGACTGTTCAGCGCCAGGGCAAGGAAGTTCCCGCCGTAGCGCAGGTCACGAAGATGGGGTTCACGTTCGTGCTCCACCGCCTCACCGGAGCGCCGCTGTTCCCGGTCGAGGAACGGCCCATGCCGAAGAGCGCGATCCCCGGCGAGGAGACCTGGCCGACGCAACCTGTTCCGGTGAAGCCGCCGCCATTCGCGCGCCAGTCGGTTACGCTCGACGACATCACCGACGTGACCCCCGAATCGCGCAAGGAATGCCTCGAAATCCTCGGCGACGCGGACGTGGACGTCAGGATCTATGATCCGTTCAGCGAGCAGGATGCGATCATCATGCCGGGGCTGAACGGGGGTACGAACTGGGGAGGGGCTTCCTTCGACCCGACGACCAGGCTGCTCTACGTCAATTCCATGGATGTCGGGGGATTGTTCCGGCTGGTGAAGCGCCCCGAAGGGTCCGAGATTCCGTACGCGCTCCGCGCGAGGAAATACGAGTTCCTCTGGGATTCGAAGGGCTATCCTTGCCAGAAGCCGCCGTGGGGGCGGCTGACCGCGATTGACCTCAACACCGGCGACTTCCGCTGGCAGGTGCCCTTGGGGGAGTTCGACGAACTCAAGGCCCGGGGTGTTCCCAAAACGGGGAC
>JAEHDI010001003.1 GCA_016880505.1 Bryobacterales bacterium
CTTCGCGGAAGCCGAACGCCCTCGCAAATCGCAGTGCGCCCTCGCCGGTCAGCATGATGTGGTCGGTCTGCGTCATCACGAGTTTCGCCACTTTTGACGGCGTCTTGATGCCGCGCAGCGCCGCCACGGAGCCGCACCGGCGTGTAGGACCGTGCATGACGCTGGCGTCCAGCTCAACGACGCCCTCCTCGTTTGGGAGACCGCCGTATCCGACCGAGGTGTCCTCCGGGTCCTCTTCGTTGATGTTGACTCCGGCGACGGCCGCATCGAGCGTGTCGGCCCCGCTGCGGAGGAGTTCGACCGCTCGAGCGCACGCTCGCAGGCCGTTCGAACTGGCGATCGCGATGTGCTTCGGCCTCGCCTGAGCCGCAGTGGCCGAGGACACGGCCGCCGCGCCCAGCATCCAATTCCGGCGGGTTATCATCCGAACACCTCCTGGTAGACTATGACCTGATGAAGCGCGCCCTCACAGTTCTGGTCGTGCTCGCCACATTGTTGTTCGCCGTGCAACAAAAGCGCAAGCCGCGGCCGCCTGAGATCGAGATCCTCGAGTTGACCGTCCACCGAACGGAGGAACTTGTGACCCTGGACGGCCGGGTGAAGAACATCGGGGAAATGCCTGCCGAAAGACTCGTGATGGAGTTCGATTTTCGCGAGCCGGACAACCGCGTCGTGGCCACCAAGAAAGGTCCAATCGGCGAGGAAATCCTCGACCCGGACCAGGAATCGGCGATTCAGTTCCAGACGAAAGATGCCCCGCGCTCCGTGACGGTGTCGGTGAGGGCCTATGCCGCAAGAGTCGGCGACGTAAAGGTGAAGAATGCAGGCCCTTTTGTCATCGAGTAGCGTGGGTTTTACATCTTTTTTACACGTTTTCGACCACCTTCCGACTCCGACCCCGTAGCATCGATCTTAGAGAGGCTACGGAGCTGGTATGAGTTACCAAGAAATCGAGAATCCGAAGACGTATCGCGACGAGCATCTGCAGGTCGATTTCGAGAGGGGCAGGGTGTACCTGGACTCCCTGGAGATGGTTTTGACTCGCAAGGAATATGAACTCCTTGCGCTACTAGTGGATAACACGGGGGAGATTGTGCCCCGCGACGTTCTGTTGATGCAGATCTGGGGTTACAGCCGCGAGATCCGGACTCGCACTCTTGATGTCCACATTCGCCGGCTGCGGAAAAAGCTGGGAGACCACGGAGACCACTACATCGAGACCATTTTCGGGGTAGGGTACCGGTTTCAACGCTATCGCGAACCACGGGCCTTCCCTGACTTCGCAACCGTTCTTGCGCTGACGGCATAAGACTGTGGGATAGGCTAACGACGGTTCCGCACGCGGGTACAATGGGGAGTCTTCCATGGAAGAGAGGATCTCCCCAGCCCGGGTGCTGTCCGGTTCGATACGCCTGCCCGGTGACAAGTCCGTCTCACACCGCTACGCGATGCTGGCAGCTATCGCCGAAGGTGTGACGAGCATTCGGAACTATTCGACCGGCGCCGACTGCGGGTCGACTCTGTCGTGCATTCGGGCGCTTGGGGTTCCGGTGGAGCGCGACGGTGGCGAGGTCAGGATTGACGGCCGCGGGCTAGACGGTCTGAAAGATCCCGCCGGCATTCTCGATGCCGGCAATTCCGGGTCGACCATCCGTATGTTGTCCGGCATCCTCGCCGGACAGTCCTTCGCCACGCGCATCACCGGCGATGAATCCTTAGCTCGGCGGCCGATGGATCGTGTGATGAAGCCCCTTGCGGAGATGGGCGCCTCGATCCAGGCCCGCGAGGGAAGATTCCCGCCGCTCGAGATTCGCGGGGGCCGGTTGCGGCCAATCGACTACAAGCTCCCCGTCCCGAGCGCGCAGGTCAAGAGTGGCGTCCTGCTCGCCGGACTGTTTGCTGACGGCGCCACCATTGTCCGTGAATCCGTCCAGACTCGTGATCACACCGAGGTCGCACTGCGGGAGTTCGGCGCCGACGTCGAGGTACTCGGCCGGACCATCACCGTCAAGGGACGTCCGAAACTTACGGGGCGCGAACTCACTGTTCCGAGCGACCTTTCCTCGGCGGCTTTCTTCCTCGTTGCGGCCCTGCTGGTCCCTGGCTCGAAGCTGGTGATCGAGGGAGTGGGTCTGAACCCGACCCGATCCGCACTGCTCGATTTCCTGGTCTCCATGGGAGCGCGCATTCGGATCCTGAATATCAGCCAGGCTGCCGGAGAACCCGCGGGCGACATCCTGGTCGAAAGTGCTCCGGTACGCGGAGGGGTGATCGAAAAAGAGCTTACAGCGGCGTTGATCGACGAGATCCCGGTTCTCTGCGTCCTGGGGGCCGCCAGCGAGAACGGCCTCGTAGTGCGCGACGCGGCCGAACTGCGGGTGAAGGAGACCGACCGGATCGCCACGGTAGCCGAGAACCTCAGACGGGCCGGAGTGGAGGCCGAAGTCCTGCCAGACGGGCTGAACATCCCCGGCAGGCAGAACTTCCGGGCCGCTTCATTCGATTCGTTTGGAGACCACCGAATCGCGATGGCGTTTGCTGTTGCGGGGCTGCGCGCCGGCGGCGAGTGTACAATCACACGCGCCGAGGCGGCGTCCGTATCGTTTCCCGAGTTTTACGATACGCTACGGAAGATTGCGGAGTAATCCATGCCTGCGGATCGCGAGCAGGATTTGGTCCTCGAAGGCATCGTCCACGACCTGAACAACGTCTTCCAGACGATCCTCGAGTCCGTCGAAGTGCTGGCCGCCGACGAAAAATGGACGTCACTCGCGCGCGCGCTGCGGCGAAGCGCGTCGCGAGGTCAACGGATTGTCACGGGCCTTCACGAGAGCGCCCCAGCCGTGTTGGAGCTCGAAGCGATCGTCGAGGACGCCGTGCAATTTGCGAGCGACGTTCTCCGCGTTCTGCGCATTTCCGGCATCGAGTTCGATTGCGATGTGGAGCCGGGTATCCGGCTCCCCGGACAACCAACCGCCTGGGAACGGGTCCTGTTCAATCTTCTGATCAATGCCGCGCAGGCGATGCGGAGCGGTGGCGTCATTGAGATCCGCGGCCATCGGTCCGCCGGCCATGTCGAGATCATGGTGGAGGACAACGGGCCGGGAATTCCCCCCGAAATCCTGCCGCGGATTTTCCAGGCGCGGTTCTCCACGCGGCCCGCGGGGTCCGGACTCGGTCTCCACATTGTGAAATCGATCGTCCGGGAAAACGGCGGAACTGTGACCGCCTCCAATCGCGAAGGGCACCCCGGAGCGTGCTTTCAGATCACGGTGCCAATGCAACCGGTCCGGGCGTAGATTCCCAAGTCCGGAGCCCGAAGCGGCTCAGGTGAATCGGGATATTCCGGTAGCAAGGGCCCGCTGCTTCGATCTCCCGGATCATCGCCCGCTTTGAGGAGCGGTCCTGACCGCTCAGGATGGTGACGGACCCCCCGTCTCCTCCGGCTCCGTTCACTTTCCAGCCGATTGCGTGGTGTCGGCGAGCGGTTTCCATGATGCGTCGATGGTGCGGTCCAACCAGACTTGGATGTAAGGACGCCTGGGCGTCGGTGTTGTCGATCATAGCCCGGCCAAGCGATTCGAAATCGCTGGCATAGAGTGCGTTCTTGGAGCGTTCCGCCGTGAGCCGCAGAGGCGCGAGTTTCGCCGCCTCCGGACCTGCATCCTCAAGCTCGCGGATCACCATCTTGTGCACGTCCGACGAACTGTGCGACTGGCCGACAAAAATCAGCGACAGCCGGCTCTCCAGTTCCCACCAGACCGGATCGGGCACGCGAACCGGGCTGACGGAGGCGTGCGGGTATTCGTACATGTCGATATAGTTGATGCCTCCGTACGCAGCTGCGATCTGGTCCTGGATGCCGCACTGCTGCTTGAGTAATTCCGTCTCGATCTTCTGAGCCACGGCGGCGACCTCGTGCGGCGTCATGCGTCCCGGAGTGAGGCAGTCCAGC
>JAEHDI010000124.1 GCA_016880505.1 Bryobacterales bacterium
AGCCGGCCACGCGGCACGTGCAGGTGGCCGAGATGGTGATTGAGAAGGCCAAGCGGCTGGTCGAGCACAAGCGGGACGTGGTGATCCTGCTCGACTCCATTACTCGCCTTGCGCGCGCCTACAACACTGTCGTGCCGCCCTCCGGCAAGGTGCTCTCCGGCGGCGTGGACTCCAACGCATTGCAGCGGCCGAAGCGGTTCTTCGGCGCGGCACGGAACATCGAGGAAGGTGGATCGTTGACCATTATCGCCACGTCGCTAATCGACACCGGTAGCCGCATGGACGACGTAATCTTCGAAGAGTTCAAGGGTACCGGCAACATGGAGATCCACCTCGACCGAAAACTGGTCGACAAGCGTATCTTCCCGGCGATCGACATCAACAAGAGCGGTACGAGGAAGGAAGAGCTTCTTCAGCCAAAGGAAGAACTGAACCGCGTGTGGGTATTACGCAAGGTATTGAGCCCGCTTTCGCCGGTGGAATGCATGGAATTGCTGCTCGACAAGCTTGGAAAGACGCGGAGCAACGCCGAGTTTCTAGCGGCGATGAGCGGTTAACAGAAGTTCGCCGCACTCCTGTGCCTCGCCCTGTTCGGGGGGGCGGCTGCGGCCCGCGAGCAGTTCGAGCTTCCTTTGCTTCACTTTCCGCAACAGACCCATAACCTCCGGGCCGAAAGCAGCGTCTTTTCACTTGGCCAGTCGAATTGGGCACAATAGGGATGGTGTAGCCTTCGATGCAGCCCCAAGCCAGCGACAACCCGGTTCTGACAACCACGCCTGGCGCGCCGGCGCAGGAAAACCGCCGGCAAGCGGAACCTCCGCGGAGGAAGTGGCTTTATTTCTTGGCGTTAGCCGGCCTTGCGGCGCTTCTTCTGTTCCTTGGAGCGCGGTGGTCCAGGCAGGCGAGCAGGCCAGCCGTAGCCCAGATCGTACGCACGGCGCGAGTCGCGACAGGCACTCTCGAGCAAACGGTACGGCTCACAGGAACAACCACGGCGCTGAACTATGCCGCGCTCAACGCGCCGCGGACGCGCGGGGGGCATGGGGGAAACTCCGACGTCCGCATCCCGTCAGTGAGCACGGCGGCGACCCGAAGCGTCAATAGTTCCTCTTCATCATCCGCATCCGCGTCGCTGGCCTCCGCGGGCGGCGAATCCGATTCGTCTTCTACGTCTACGGCGTCGGCCGGTGGCACCGGGTCGAGTGGGAGTGCGATGTCTCAGGCCAGCGGGGGAACCGGAGCGGGGAGATCCACTGCTTCAGCCTTTCTCGCGGCGACAACCCGATTCGGCAGCCAGACCTCCTCTTCGAGCAGCAGTTCGTCGCGTTCGACTTCGTCGAGCAGCGTCTCCAGCGCTCTCGGATCTTCGGGACTTGGGTCCACGAGCAACGCCGTTATCGGCGGCGGTGGCGGCGGTGGTGGCGGTGGCGGCGGGGGTGGAGGATTCGGCAGAGGGCTGATTCTGGAGCAACTGGCGGCCAGTGGAGCCCGAGTGAAGAAGGGCGACGTCGTGGCTGGGTTCGATCGCCAGGACATGGAGAACCGGCTGGACGATTTCGAGGCAGGTGTTCGGCAAGCCGAGGCCAGCATGAAGCGGTTCCAAGCCGAACTCGAAGTCGCGCGGAAGGCTCACGAGCATTCGATTCGCGTGGCCAAGTCGGAACTCGACAAAGCCCGTCTGGATCTCAAGACGATACCGGTCCGCTCGACCATCCAAACGGAAACCCTGAGGCTTGCTGCGGAGGAGGCCGAAGCCAGTTACGAGCAGATTTTGAAGGAAGCGAAGTACCTGGAGGCGTCCCTGCGGGCCCAGTTGCGGGTGGCAGAGCTTAACGTGGCGGAGGCTAAGGTAGAAACCCAGCGGGTCGAACGAGACGTCGACCGTATGCTGATGAAGGCGCCCATTGACGGTCTGGTAGTGATGCAGACAACCTGGCGCGGCGGCGAAATGGGTCAAATCCAGGTGGGCGACCAGGTCTTTCCCGGCCAGCCGTTTATGCGAATCGTCGATCCGGACTCGATGGTGGTCAGCGCCAGCGTGAACCAGGTGGATGCTGAGCTGATCCGGATCGGAGCTCACGCACGAGTACGGTTCGACGCATACCCCGAACTCGAACTCCCGGCGCGCGTGTACTCAATCGGCGCCATTACGAGAGCCGGCGGATTTCGGGCAGAGTTCGTCAAAGACGTGCCAGTGACCCTAAAGCTCGAACGCATGGATCTGAGAGTCATCCCCGATCTCTCGGTAAGTGTTGATGTTATGGTCAATTCGGAGGCGGGCGCCATCATTGCGCCGCGCGAGTCGGTTTTTCAGACAGGCTCCGGAGAGAAGCCTTACGTGTTTGTGCGGACCGATTCCGGGTGGCAGCGGCGCGAGGTGGAGCTTGGCCGGGCAAGCCACATCATGGTCGCAGTGCGCACCGGACTCCGCGCAGGCGAGGTGGTCGCGTTAGAGCGGCCTCCATCGACGCCAAAGAAGGTATAGAGGTCTCGGTATTCGGCGAATGTCCAAAGACTTAAAGCCAAAGCAGAGAATCGGGCGCCCGCCGGCGTCACGCAAGAAAAGGATTATCCTGTGGACCTTGTCCTTGGTGGGGTTCGGCGGAGCAGGTTACGCAGCGTACAAGTACACGTCCCCGGAGGTCGTGGAGGTGCCGGTCGCCAAGGTGCGGCGCGGTGAGTTTGTGCTCGCTGTCCGTACGCGGGGCGAAGTGAAGAGCACCAGATCACTCACGCTGACGGCTCCTCAGGTGCCCAACCCCCAGATCGTGAAACTCGCCGAGTCGGGTAAACCGGTCAAGAAGGGCGATGTCGTCGTCGAATTCGACACGGCCACTCAAGAGCAGTACCACCTGGAGCGCGCGACTACTGTGCGCACGGTCGACAGCCAGATTGTTCAGACCCAGGCGCAGCACCGGATGACCAACGAGATGGACGGCATGAATCTCATGCAGTCCGAGTACAACCTGGAACGGGCGAAGCTGGAGGCGAGCAAAGCCGAAATCCTCTCCGAGATCGAAGGAGCGAAGAACCGCATTAACGTCGGAATCGCGGGCGGAGAACTCGGGCAGGTTAAGACGACGATCAATTCCCACAAAGTGTCTCAAGATGCCGATCTGGCACGTCTGGGCGAGACGAAGGATAAGACCATCCGGGACATGACGCGAGCCAAGGGGTACCTCCAGAAGATGGTCATTCGAGCCCCGAACGACGGCATCATTAACGTACTTCCGAACTTCCGTTCCGGGGGTGCGTTCGGCCAGATGCCGCCACCCTTCAAGGAGGGCGACCGCGCCTGGACCGGGGCGGCCATTGCCGAGATTCCCGACCTTTCCGAGATGCGCGCCGAATTGAAACTCGATGAGGTCGATCGCGGCAAGATCCGCCTGGGGCAACAGGTAAAAATCAGGGTTGATGCCATCCCGGACAAGGAGTTCACCGCCGAGATCGACTGGATCAGCCCTATCGCTTCGCTCATCTGGAAGGGCTTCATGAATGCCGACAAGGTGTTCCCGACGTTCGCGACGCTCAAGAACCTGGACCCGCGGCTGCGTCCTGGCATGAGCGCTTCGGTAGACATCATCATCGAGAGCGAACCGAACGTGTTGCTGATCCCGGCCCGCGCCAGTTTTGTACACGAAGGCAAGCCGTCTGTCTATGTGCAGCGTGGTCAGAAGTTCCCGGTTCGGGTGATCGAGGTCGGCAAACGAAACGACAACGACATCGTGGTGCTCGCAGGGTTAAAAGAAGGCGAGATGGTCGCGCTTGAGGACCCGGCGGAGGCGGCGAAGAAAGCGAAGAAACGCTGAGGGTAGCGGGCGACAGAACGTAATGAAAAAGCTGATCTTCCGGTCGTTGATCCTGATTGCCGTGCTGGCGGCGGCATGGGGCGGGTACCACTTCGTTCGGCAGTTGCCGCAGCGGCAACAACAGATTCCCACAGCGAAGGTACGGCGGGGAGACGTGATGATACGCGCGTTTTCGCGCGGCGAGCTGCGGGCCGTGAGATCGGTGACACTCACCGCGCCCAACCTTTTCGGCACAGTACAGGTCACCCGGTTGGCTCCGCTCGGCGCGATGGCACGGGAAAAGGACCTGATCGTCGAGTTCGATGACTCCGAAGTCCGCGCCCGGCTTGAGGAGAAGGAACTTGAGCTGGAGCAGGTCGATGAACAGATCAAGAAGGCGGAGGCAGAGCTGGCGATCCGCAGCAACCAGGATCAGGTCGAGTTACTTCGGGCGCGGTACTCGGTGCGCCGGGCCGAGCTAGAGAAGAGCCGCAACGAACTTCTCTCGAAAATCGACGCCCGTAAGAATGAACTCAACCTGGAAGAGGCGCAGCGCAGACTCAAGCAGCTCGAGAGCGACATCAAGTCGCGGCTGGAGCAGGCGAAAGCCGAAATTGCCGTGTTGCGTGAGCAGCGGAATAAGGCGGTTATTGAGCTGACTCGTGAGAAGTCGCGACTCAGCCAGACGCGTCTTCTCTCCCCGATCAGCGGGTTAGTGTTCATTCACCAGAACCGGTTCGGCGGCGGGCGGATGTTCGGCATGCAGGTGCCGGACATCCGCGAGGGCGACCAGGTCCAGCCCGGCATGCCGGTGGCGGACATACTCGATCTTTCCGAAATGGAAGTCATCGCCAAAATCGGAGAGCTCGACCGGGCCAACCTTCGGGAAGGCCAAGCGGTTTCCATGCAGCCCGACGCCCTCGCCGGCACTCGTCTTCGGGGACAGATTAAGAGCATGAGTGGGACCGCAAGCGCCAACATTTGGTCGGGCGATCCCTCCAAGAAGTTCGACGTGCTCTTCTCCGTCGACATGAAGCAGTTACTCACGACGGTGGGCGCGACGCCCGAGCAGATCCAGCGCGTAATGGCTACGGCGGAACGGAACCGGAACAAGCCGCCGGCGGCATCGCGCCCCGCGTTTGCCATGGGCGGATTTCCGGGTGGGTCCCCCGGCGGCAGACGTGGATCGGGCGGCGCGGGACAGGAAAGCGGCGGGGAACCCGCCATGTCGCTGGCAGGGATAGGTCCGGGCGGTCCCTCCAGCAGCCCCGGAGGTGAAGGCCAGGGAGCCACCGGGGAGCGCCGTGGCGGAGGTGAAGGCCAGGGACGCCGCAGCCAGATGTCCGATGCCGACCGCCAGAAGATGCGAGAGGCTCTCCAGAAGGAACTCGGTGGCCGGAAGATGGAGGATCTCAGCCAGGAGGAACGGCAGAAGATCTTCGCGAAGGTGCGCCAATCGATGCCCGGATCATCCGGACAGCGACGCGAGGGCCGTGGATCGGCCGGGACGCAGACGGCCGGTGGGCCCTCGTCCCCGGGAATGGGTCCCGGCATGCCGTTCTTCGGCGGACCGCCTTCCGGGTTCACGGAGAAAGAACTCGCCGAGGCGCAACTTCCGCCGCCGCCGGAAGAAGACAGCCAACTCGAGGTGCTCTTCCGTCCCGGCCTGCTCGCCGATGTCGAGATCACGATCGAGAAGATTCCGAACGCGATCTACATTCCGGCACAGGCGGTCTTCGAGAAGGACGGAAAACCGATCGTCTACGTGCAGTCCGGCCGCCGGTTCGAAGAGCGGTCCGTGACGCTGCTTCGCCGCAGCGAAGCCACGATGGTGGTTTCCGCGGGACTCAAGCCGGGCGAGCAGGTTGCGCTGGCTGATCCGAACGCCAAGAAGAGTGATAAGAAGTCCGGGCAGTCTGAGAGCAGGCCGGGACAGACCGGCGGTGCGACCGGGGCGGGAAAGAGTTGATCCGGATGTCGAGCAAAAGGGTTGAGAAGAGATGAGCGGTCTGGGCAATTACCTGCCGGAAATATACATGGGGCTTTCGAGCCTCCTGGTGCACAAGCTGCGCAGCCTGCTGACGATGTTAGGAATGATCTTCGGCGTGGGCGCGGTGGTAGCGATGCTCTCCATTACAGCCGGCGCGCAGAAGGAGATGATCAGCTTCATCGATCTGCTCGGCGTGAACAACATTATCATCGAGGCCAAGGAAGCTGTCGATCGCAACGAGTTGCAGACGCGCCGCGCAACCTCGCCCGGACTTACGTTCCGCGACTTTCGCGCCATCTCGCAGAATGTGCAGGGAATCGAAGCGGCAACCCCGCGCAAGCGGTTCAAGCCCGGGAAAGTCCTGCCCAAGACGGCAAACGAGCCGCCGGTGCTGATCGGCGTGTTGCCGAATTTCCTAGAGATTAACAGTCTGAAGGTGATCGAAGGACGGTTTTTCACCGCGGAAGACGATCTTCGCTCCACACCGGTTTGCGTTCTCGGAGAGTCGGCCAAGGTCAACCTTCTCGGCTACGACAAGGCGGTAGGCAAGTACGTCAAGATCAACGAAGTCTGGTTGCAGGTGATTGGCGTTCTAGCACACCAGGCGACCGCTGATACCGAAGTCGAGGGTTTGGAAGTTGTAAACCGCAATAACCTTGCGATTGCGCCGCTCAATACCGTGATGCGGCGCTTCGAGGATAGTAACAGTTACTTGAAGGACGAGATTGACGGGATTTACGTTCGCGTCACTCCGCAGACGGACTCGATCGAAGTCTCGAGTGTCATCAGCGCCATTTTGGCCGCCACACACAAGGATGCGGGCGATTTCACCGTCGTCGTGCCGGCCGGGCTGTTGGAGGAACGGCGGCGGACGCAATTCATTTTCGAAGTAGTTATGATCTGTATCGCCGGCATCTCTCTATTGGTGGGTGGCATCGGCATCATGAATATCATGCTCGCCACCGTTCTCGAGCGTACAAGGGAGATCGGCATTCGGCGGGCGATCGGCGCGCGCCAGGCCGACATCGTGCGGCAGTTTCTCACCGAGGCAGTCATGATTTCGATTGTCGGCGGGTTGATCGGCATTGCGTTTGGATTCTCGCTTTCGCGGGTCATCGCCGCCGCGGCGGGCTGGTCGACGGTCGTGACCGCCGGCTCGGTCGCCGTCGCGTTCGGAGTATCGGTGTTTATCGGGCTATTGTTCGGTATTTATCCGGCCGTGCAGGCCGCGAAACTGGATCCTATCGAAGCGATCCGTTACGAGTAAGCAAGATCATCATGCGAATTCTTACGTTCCTGGCAGGGCTGCTGTGCGCAGGTTACTTGTACTCTCAGGAAGTGCCTCAGTTCCCCTCGCCGGCTTATTTCCGACAGACCTTCTCCACGCCGATCCCACGAGTCGAATTGCAGCCTCCCACACGGCTCGAAGATTTCGTGGTCGGCGATAAGCTTGAACTCTCGCTGCGTGCATATCTCGAGTTGGTTCTGGCAAACAATACCGATGTCGCGATACAGAAAGTGACCGTTGAAGTCCAAAGGAACGCCATCACCAGGGCTTTTGGCCGATTCGACCCGACACTCCAGGCCTCGTTCAACGCCACTCGGGCGAACAGTCCGGCCAGCGACGTGCTCGCCGGTGCGGCGACGGTGAGCCAGTTGAGCCAGCCCGCTAACTTCAACTACCAGCAGACCCTGGAAAGCGGTACGACGTACAACGTCGGCTTCAACGCCAGCAAACTTTCAACGAATAGCAGCTTCGCGACGTTCAATCCCTCGCTTACCACGCGTCTCACCTTCGGGTTTACGCAACCACTGCTTCGAAACCGGGGAACGTACATAACCCGGCTGCCGGTTCTTATTGCCAGAAGCCGGCTGCGAGCAAGCGAGTACGGGATGCGGGATCAGTTGCTCCGTCTGTTGGACACGGCCGAGAGTGCGTACTGGGACGTGGTGGAGGCCAGGGAGAACCTGAAGGTCCAGGAGCAGGCGCTGGCGTTGCGTGGCGTCGCCCTAAAGCGAGCGCAGGATGAACTGCGTTTGGGCGCCTTGCCGCCGCTGGACATCTTCCAGCCGCAGGCCGATTATGCCGCCGCGGAGATCCAGGTGTCACAAGCGCGTTTCCGCCTTGCGCAGACCGAAGACGCGCTCCGCAAGCAGATCGGCGCCGATCTCGACCCCCAAGTCAGGAATGTGCCTCTTGAACTCACTGAAACCGTATTGCCGCCGGCGGATACGGTCTCGTTCGACCGGGAAGCGATCGTGGAGAAGGCGCTCCAGATGCGTCCGGATCTGCGGAGCGTGCTCCAAAACCTCGAAACAGACGACCTCAGCATCCGCTCGGCGACAAACAACCTGCGTCCGGACCTGTCACTCACCGGGAACTACACCAGCGCCGGCCGGGGCGGAAATTTCTTTCAGCGGCCGATCAGCCTGGGAGATACCACGACCCCGGGGACGATGATCCCCGGCGGGTTTGGAGACGCGCTAGACCAGTTATTTGGCTTTAACTTCCCGACGTATGCGTTCGGACTGACTCTTCGCCTTCCCTTGCGTGACCGCGCGGCTGCCGCCGATTTTGCCGACGCGGTTGTTCAGAAGAGGCTGAACTCGTTGCGCGCCCGCACCGCGGAGCAGAGCATCCGGCTTGAAGTTCTTAACGCAATCAGTCAAGTGGAATCGAGCAAAGACGCCGTGCGGCTGGCGGTTGTGGCGCGCGACCTGGCACAGAAGAACTACGAGGCCGAGCAGAAGAAGTACGATCTGGGCACCACCGTGCTGTTCTTCGTGCTCGACGCGCAGAACCGGCTTACCAACGCCGAATCCCGTCTCCTTACCGAGTCGATCAACTACCGGCGAAACCTGCTCAACCTCCTCCGCGTCAACGGCTCCCTGCTGGCGGAGCGCGGGGTCAGGATACAATAGGCAGGCTGGCAGCGGCAGACGGGCTGTAAAGCACGGGGATACTGCCTTTCGCGCCACACGACCTGCATGGGACGGATCCGGGTTCTCTCCGACCAAGTCGCCAACAAGATCGCCGCCGGCGAAGTGGTCGAGCGTCCCGCATCCGTCGTTAAGGAACTCCTCGAAAACTCGCTCGATGCCGGCTCCACCGAAGTCAGGATCGAGATAGACAGCGGCGGCCGCCGGCTCATCCGCGTTTCCGATGACGGCTCCGGCATGCTGCGCGACGACGCGATGCTCGCCTTCGAGCGCCACGCCACCAGCAAGCTGAGCGAGGTGAAGGATCTGCTTTCGATCGCCACGCTCGGGTTCCGCGGCGAAGCCCTGCCGTCGATCGCTTCGGTCTCGCGCCTGGTGCTGGAGACGCGCTCGGCCGAGGAAACCACTGGCACGCGGATCGAGATTGCCGGCGGAAAGATGCTCCGCGTCGAAGAAGCGGCTCTTGCCGGCGGGACGGCCATTACCGCGCGGGACCTCTTTTACAACGTGCCCGCGCGCAAGAAGTTCCTCCGGTCGGAGCAGACCGAACTGGCGCACATTGCGTCCCTGGTTACGCACTACTCCCTGGCTCATCCCGGCAAGACCTTCCTGCTGCGAAGCGGCGGTGACGACCTGCTCTACGTCACTCCCGTTCCCACCTTGAAAGAGCGGGTCTACCAGGTGTTCGGCAGCCAGACACTGGACGAACTGGTGGATCTCGGTATTCGCGAGCGCCACCTGGCGATTCCGGCTCCATTTGTGCCGCCGGGCGCTCCGGCAGACGAAACGGAGGAACCGCCCGGACGCACGTTCCGTCTGAGCGGCTTCGTCTCGCGTCCGCAGGTTCAGAAGCTGAATCGCAACTCGATCTTCCTGTTCGTGAACGGCAGGTTGATCCGCGACCGCCTCTTGATGCACTCCATCTCCTCGGCCTATCACAACCTGATACCTCCGGCTTGCTATCCGTTCGCATTGCTATTCCTTGAGTGCGACTTCGAGGAGGTCGACGTGAACGTGCACCCTTCAAAGACGGAAGTGCGATTCCGCCACGGCTCGTTCGTACACGACTTCGTGCGGGATTCGATCCGCGAGACTTTGATGGAGTCCCGGCCGATCTCCTCCATTCCGCTGCCCCAGCATTCGCCGGATCTCCCGGGAGGGCAGGCCGCGGCAGGGCTGCCGTACTCGGAGTTCACGCAGCGTATCGAGAACCAGGTTTGGAGCGAGCCTCCGTCGCAGGTCGTGCCGGGCGCCGTGCCCGAAGCGCCGGAGTTTCTGCCCGATGTCACACTGCGGGCGCCGCAGCCTCCGGAGGCTCGCTTCGACTTCGGCGGGGCCCCGTTCCCCGCGAGGGAGCCCGGCGTACCCGCGCCCGATGTATCCCCGATGCGGGTGCGCATTCCCGACACGCACGGAGGATTCCCAGCAGAGGCCATGGCGGAATCATCCGGAAGCCTCGCGGTGCTGGCTGATCTGCGGCCGCTCGGGCAGATCCATGACAGCTTCATCATCGCGGCAGGCCGTGACGGGCTCTGGATCATCGACCAGCACGTCGCTCATGAGCGGATTCTGTTCGAGAAGGTGCTGAGGCAAAGCGCCTCCGGGCGCGTCGAGATGCAGAGGTTGCTTCTGCCGCTCATACTGCAACTCACGCCGGCCCAACAGATCGAGTACGCACGCATCGCGGACGAACTTCATCACGTCGGCTTCGAGACGGAGCCTTTCGGCCATCGCACGATCGCCGTCAAGGCGTCGCCCGCGGGCGTGGCCCAAGCGGACGTGGAGAGAGTCGTGTTCGAGATCCTCGAGACGGCAGAGAAGGAACTCCGGGGTGTTTCGATGGATGACCTGAGGCGGGCAATGGCCGCCTCGATCGCGTGCCACGCGGCAATCAAGATCAACATGCGGCTGGATCAGAGCAAAATGGAATGGCTGCTGTCCGCTCTGGCAGCCACAGAGTGTCCGATGAGTTGCCCGCACGGACGTCCGATCGCGCTACGTTACTCCACCCGCGATATTCTACGCGGGTTCCACCGGATCTGACTGGCTTCCCGACGAATCTATCCGAACATAGCCGCCCAGCCGCTCTTGCCTGCGACGTAGATCGCCCAGGGCGCCAGGACGAGGATCAGTGACTTGGCGTATGAGATGCGCGGGGCCGCGACGCTGAAGCCGAGCGCCAGCAGAAGAATCACCCAGATGCTGAACAGATCGAGCGAAGTCGCCAGGCTGTGCAGAGCCTTTGGGGTCGTCGACGGATCGAGAAAAGCGCCGACATTCAGCACAAGCGGGTTTTGAAGGTCGAAATCCTCGGGATTCTTGAAGAGCATGACGATCAAGGCGAGGATGGACGATAGCGCTGTAGGCAGTAACGAGTAACACGTAATACTGAACGCCTGTTTGAACTTCAGGCTGGCGCCACCAAGAAGGTTGAACGCACCGAGCAGGATCGCGGCGATCACGAGACTCGAGACCGTCATGCCGAGCGCGCCGCCGACGTAGGCGAACCTGGAGCCGATCTTCATCTGCATCTCCATCGCCTGCGCCCGCTGATCGGAAGAGAGGCTCTGAAGTCTGGGGTTTGTTTCGAACTGCTGGCGAATGAACGTGTCCCAGCCGATCACGCGGGAGAACGTCCCGATGTAGACGAGAGCCAGCACGGTGAGGAAGATCAAGGGCACCCACCAGCGCGGGCGGGCGGCCAATTCTTCAAATACGGGCTTGGGCTCCCAGAAGATCCCGGCAAGGCGCTTGACTTCGCCCATGCCCTCGAGCGAAACCTGTGGTTCGGTCATTTCGACCTCCGGTCCGCATTATAGTCGAGACGGCGCGGTCACAAAAGGAGAGGGGGTCGGCCAACATTCGCCACACCGATCATTCCCATTCGATGGTGGCGGGGGGCTTATGGGTGAGGTCGAAAAAGACAGCACAGACTCCGGCGACGTCGAGGAGGCGCGTGGCGATCGTCTCCAACAGCACGGGATCCATCGCGACCGACCGGGCCGTCATCCCGTCGACCGAGTGCACCGGCCGTAGAACGACTGAGTCGGGACGGCCGTCGGCGCCGGCCGGAATCAGGATTACGGGGAACTGCCACACCGTCCTGTCGAACCCGCTGTCGTGGGAGAGACGGCGGACGATCTCATCCACACGGCGCAGACGGGCCAGGCGCTCGGGCGACAACCAGCTCGCGGTGACTCGCAAGCGCGTCAACGGGCTGTGTCCGGCGACGTAGGCGACAATCCGGTTGACCCCGGGCAGACGGTTGATCATCTCCGTCGCGATCGTGTGAAGATCTTCCCTCGAAGAGGGGGAGCGATGGAGTGCCAACACCGGCGCGTAGCTTCGCGAGTCTCCCTGAACGCCAACGGAGCGAACCGGGACGATCCAGCCGTCCTCGACTTCGCGCACCGGCGCTTCCGTCTCGGAACAGAGACAGCGGATGGCTAGTCCGGGACCGGGAAACGGATGACGCTCGAGCATCTCTTCGGGGAGTCCCAACTCCCGGCCCACTTCACGGACCTCGTCCTTGTAAAAGAAGCTGAGCGGCTCGACGATGCGGTTCGCTTCCAACAGGCGGCGGATTCCGGGGACGCGGTTATGATGCGTCTTGATGACGGCGGCTTTCTCCGTCCCGCCGGACTCAATGGTGTCGGGATAGATCGTGCCCTGTCCCAGGATCCAGTGCTCGTCCAGGAAATGATGCGCGTCGATGATCCGGTCCTGGATCCTGACGAATTCTTCGCCGATGATCTGGCGCTTTTGTTCAGGGTCATGGACACCTTGTAGCGCGCTCAGAAACTGCTCCTGGGCGGTGCACACCTCGAACGCGCCGGAATCCAGTTTCTCGAAGACCGACCGGACGAATTCGGTCTCACCTTCGCGCATCAGGCCGGTGTCCACGTAGATTCCGCGAGCCCTCTCATGCCCGAGAGCGCGGACGCAGAGCGTGAAGGCGACTGTCGAGTCCACTCCGCCGCTGACGAAGAAAAACACGTTCCGGCCGCCGACGACTTCCCGGATCCGATCCTCGATTAGCGGCAGCCGGTGTTTCGGATTCCAGTCGCGTTCGCACTCGCTGATCCGGAAGAGAAAGTTGGAGAGGATCTCCGTGCCGCGCGACGTGTGAACCACCTCCGGATGAAACTGAACGCCGTACAGCCGCCGGGAACCGTCGGACATCGCGGCGACGGCGCAGGTTCCGGTATGGCCGGTGACGCGGAAGCCCGGCGGAGCTTCAGCCACCGTGTCGCGATGGCTCATCCAGATCTGCTGGCTTCCGGAGAGACCCTGAAACAGCTCTTCCCGGGCGCCCATCTCGAGAAGCGCCAGCCCATACTCTCCCTTGTCGCCCTTCCGCACCTGCCCGCCCAGCAGGTGAGCCATCAACTGCTGCCCGTAACAGATGCCAAGCACGGGCGTGCCGAGCGAGAAGATAGCGGCGTCCACAGTCGGGCTGCCTGCCTCATAGACGCTGTTCGGACCGCCGGAGATGATGATCGCCTTGCGCCGCTTCAGCGTGTTCGCCGGCGTCTCGCTGGGGCGAACCTCGGCGTACACGCCCAACTCGCGCACTTTCCGGGCGATGAGATGACAGTACTGGCCGCCCGTATCGAGAACGGTGACCTGGGGTTCGGGAATGTAGCTGGTCATTGCGAAAGAACAGACCGCGCCCCACCGGCGAAAGCGGAGAGCAGATCCAAGCGTGTCACGGAACTTTATTTCGCGCTACGCTGGGCGATCAGCTTCTTGGCGGTTTCAAGCAGGGCGCGCGCCTTCGGCAGCGATTGGACTGCTTTCTCCACTGCCGGATCCGACTCGATCGCGATACGATTCGCCGCGTCGATGCTGAGGGCCGAAGCGTACATCTCGCGCTTCACTTGGGACTTCACCCACGCTTCGTTCTGGGCGAATTCGACGTCGTTGAACGAAACGCTTTCGTCGATCAGGAACTGCCGGAACTCGGCCATGACTGACTGCCCGGGTTCCCAATCCGTCGTCACCTTTACGTCCCTTGTGCCGAGGTACTTGGACGTGAAATTGAAGAACGCGTAGTTTTTGTACAGTTCCACCTGGAAGCGGTTGAGCCTGGGCGGAACGAACTTCTCGTCGGGTGCGATGCCTCCGCCTCCGTACACCGTCCGTCCGCTGTCGGTCATTTTCGCGTCCAGCGGATTCTTCGTATCGGTGTTTTTCCGATAGTAGTAGTCGAAGAACGACCTGCTGGAGTAATCCCGCTGGATGAGCCGGCCGCTCGGCGTGTAGTACTTGGCGGTTGTCAGAGCGAGGCCGGTGTTCTCGGAAAGAGGGTAGACGGTTTGCACGAGTCCCTTGCCAAACGTGTTGTCTCCCAAAATCCAGCCGCGGTCGTGGTCCTGCAATGCGCCGGCAACGATCTCAGCGGCAGAGGCGGATTGACGGTTCACAAGGACGACAATCGGATAGTCACGCCCGCCGTTGCCATGCCTCGCCACGTACGGCTTCTCGGCCGATGCCCTCCCGCGGTGAGACACAATCGTCTGCCCCTTCCGCAGGAAGCGGTCAGCGACCGCCACGCCTTCGTTCAACAGCCCCCCAGGATTACCCCTGAGATCCAGAATCAGACCCTTGATACCATCCTCGCCGAGTGTCACGAGATTTTCGTCCACCTCGCGGCTGGTCGTCTCGTTGAACTGCTGAATATGCATGTAGGCGATGCCGGGACGAACCCAGTACGCATCCGGCACGCTCTTGCGGGAGATTTCGTCCCGGATGATATTGAACACCAACGGCTGCTCGTGTCCAAGCCGCATGATGCGCACGACGGCGGCCGTTCCACGCGGACCCTTTAGGAGGTCGGCAACCTCAGTGGTGTTCAGTCCCTCGGTCGATTTCCCGTTCACTTCGATGATCACGTCACCGGGGCGCAGGCCGGACTTGTAGGCGGGTGCGCCGGCGAAGACCTCGATCACGATGGTCTTGTTGTTCCGGGGCCCGACCTTCATTCCCACGCCGTAGTAGTGACCCTTCTGCTCCTCGCGCAGGAGCTGAAAATAGCGAGGGTCGAAGAAACTCGAGTGCGGGTCGAGGGTCCGCAGCATTCCCGGGATGGCGCCATTGTAAACGGCCTTGTCCGGATCGAGCGGCTCAGCGAAGTTCTGCTCAACTACCGCATAGAGACGCGAGAACGAACGAACGCTCGCCTGGATTTCATCCTGTTCCTGCGGGCTCGCCGCCGAAACGCCCGTCAGACCGGGACCGAAAACACCACCCAGCAGGGTGGAAAGCAAAACGATCAAAGGCACAAAAAATAGGTGTCGGCGGCGCGACGTCATTGAGATACTCCCAGCACTTCAATTATAGCCCAGCAGGCGCGGCCTCTGGCCGGCGCCCGGCACGGGCTCAGACTGCGCGGGATTTTCGGCCCGCCGGAAGCGTTTCCGAGCGAACGGTCTTCTTCGGAGCGGAGCCGAGACGCCGGGCGTGATCGCTCACGCAGACGAGGAACATCGGCTGGCGGGCGTTCTTCAGGACATCGATCACGCGGTCCCGCCGGTCCTCCAGGAAGATTGCCTTTCCATCGGTCAGAAGATGCAGATCGGAGTCGTTGTGCAGGACGTCGCTCAACCGGTGGCCCATGTCCCGCTGAAGGTACTTCAGGACGCGCCGGAGCTTCTGCAGGGAGAAGCCCTTGCGACGCAATTCGGCGATGACCGTGATTTCCAGTACTTCTTCCGGCGTGTACATTCGCTTGTGCCCTTGATGGCGGGGAGAGACGACGTGTTTCTCGTCCCACCACTGAAGCTGCCGCAGGCTGACACGAGCGAGGCGCGAGACTTCACTGGAAGCATAGGTTCCCGGAGGAAGGACGGTGGCGGGCCGGTTTCGTTTTGCAGTTCTCAACATGAGCTGGCACTTCCGTCGGCTAAAGAAAGGCGACCTTCAGATTGTACTCGACCGGCAGGCCGTGTCAATAGGCGACCTGCCGTATCTCGGGCTAGGCGATCTAGTCCGGGTGGTCCACGGCAGGGTGGAGTTAACCACCGCCGACGAAATGGACGATCTCAAGCTGCGCACCGGCTTCGAGCGGTGTTGCCGCCCACTCCGTCTGCCTCACGATTCGGCCATTCAACTCAATGGCCAGGCGCGACGGGTCGAGGCCGAGCGAGCGGAGCAGGCCGAGGACTGTCTGTCCTGTCGCAACCGACCGCGACTGCCCGTTGACAACGACGCTGATAGTTTCCGGCGCTGGATCTGCCATGGCGTGCTGGTGAGCGTCGAGATGCGCGATTTGACACCCCGTTTCGCCTCTCATTATATTCAAGTTTTGGGGCGCTGAATCACCCGGCCACGGACCACTATGCCCACCTCGTACCCTGAACTCTACTTCCCTATCGTTGTGCAGGCCGTGATCGCCATGGCGGTCGCGGCCGGGATGGTGGGGGCCTCGTACCTCTTCGGCAAGCGGGTGAGGAACAAAGTGAAAGACATGCCGTACGAGTGTGGCATCGTCCCGACGGGAACGGCGCGGGAGCGCGTCAGCGTGAAGTTCTACCTCGTGGCGATGATCTTCATTTTGTTTGACATCGAGGCGATCTTCCTATACCCTTGGGCCGTTGTATACCGGGAGCTGAGGCTCTTCGCATTCGTCGAGATGTTCATCTTTGTCGTGTTGATCCTCTCGGGTTTCTTCTACATTTGGAAGATGGGGGCTCTCGACTGGGGCCCAGAGAAGCGGTCGGGGGACTCCGGGCGTCATGCTTCCTGAAAACTTGCGCGAGAATTCTGTCGCATCCGCAGTGGCCGCCGCGGCTCCGGACGCCGTCGCCTCGGGCAAGATCGACCACGGCGAACTCACACTGGAGATCCAGCCGGAGCAGATCGCAGCGGTCTGCGCGATCCTCAAGCACCAGCTCAGTTATGCCCGTCTGAGCGATGTCACGGCGGTCGACTGGTATCCTCGCGAACCGCGCTTCCAAGTCGTTTACCATCTGCACTCGCTGGAGACGAACTCGCGGCTTCGCCTGAAGTGCCCGCTGAACAGTGAAGCCGCTGAGATCGACTCCGTCACCGGCGTCTGGCGGTCGGCCAACTGGTACGAACGGGAAGTGTTCGACCTGTTTGGCATCCGCTTCCGCAATCATCCCGATCTGAAGCGGATTATGATGCCGGACGACTGGGAAGGGCATCCGTTGCGCAAGGATTACCCCGTCCACGGCTACCGCTACGAGTACCAGAACGAATAGGAAGAGCTAGTGAGCGATCCGGCCATCTCCATCGACAACTCGACGCCGGCTGAAACCGGCGCGCGGCCGCGCAGCATGGTGCTCAACATGGGTCCGCAACACCCGTCCACCCACGGGGTGCTGCGGGTACTGCTCGAACTGGACGGCGAAACCATCGTGAAGGCCGAGTGCGACATCGGCTACCTGCATACGGGCATCGAGAAGCAGTGCGAGGCGCTGGCCTACCAGCAGGCAGTGACGCTGACGGACCGCGTGGACTACCTCGCGAACCTGTCCAACAACTTGTGCTACTGCCTAGCGGTCGAGAAGCTGCTCGGAGTCGAGGCGCCCCCGCTGGCGCAGTGGATTCGCGTGATGCTCACGGAACTGACGCGCATCTGCAGCCACCTGGTCTGGCTAGGCACGCACGCCCTGGACATCGGCGCGATGAGCATGATGCTGTACTGCTTCCGGGACCGGGAGGACCTCCTGCGCATCTTCGAGATGTTCTCCGGGCAGCGGATGATGACCAGCTACTTCCGCGTCGGCGGGCTAGCTCTGGAGCCTCCGCGGGGCTGGCAGCATCCAGTGAAGAAGTTTCTCGACACATTCCCGAGCAAGATCGACGAGTACGAGGACCTGCTCACCGCCAACCCCATCTGGCTGCAGCGGACGAAGGGTGTGGCCGTCGTCCCGCTTGACGAACTGCTCGACCTCGGCGTGACCGGACCGATGCTCCGCGCCGCGGGCCTGAACTGGGACATCCGCAAGACGGAGCCGTACTCCGGTTACGAGAAGTTTGACTTCGAAGTGCCGTTGCGCACAGAAAGTGACGTTTACGCCCGGTATCAGGTTCGCATCGAGGAAATGCGACAGAGCGTGCGTATTGCCCGGCAGGCTATGGAGGGTATGCCCTCCGGTTCTTGGGTGGCTGATGCTCCGAACGTAGTGCTCCCGGAGCGGGAGAAGATGAAGACCCAGATGGAGGCCCTCATCTACCATTTCAAGATCGTCACCGAGGGATTCCGCGTGCCGGCGGGCGAGGTATACCAGACGATCGAGTCGCCGCGCGGGGAATTGGGCTACTACGTGGTCAGCGACGGCACGTCCAAGCCGTACCGGGTTCACATCCACGGCCCAAGTTTCGGCAACCTGCAGGCGACGCCTCGAATGATCGAAGGCGGGCTGATCGCCGACGTCATCGCCGCGCTCGGCAGTCTGGATTTCATCCTCGGAGACGTGGACCGATGACTTTCTCGCCGGAGATGGAGGCGAAATTCGAGAAGCTCGTGCGGAGCTACCCGCCCGGGCGGCCGCGCTCGGCGCTGATCCCGATGCTGCTCTACGCGCAGGACGAGATTGGCTCGGTGACGCCGGAGCTTGTTGACGAGGTGGCGCGGAGGCTTGGGATCACGACGGTCGAAGTCGACGGCGTCGTCACGTACTACTCCATGCTTCGCAAGAGGCCGATGGGGAAATACCACCTCCAGATCTGCACGAACATCAGTTGCATGCTCACGGGCGGCGCGGAGCTCTGGGAGCACGCTTGCCGCAAATTCGGCATCGGCAACAAAGAGGTGACCCCCGATGGACAGTTCTCGCTCGAAGAGGTGGAGTGCATCGGCGCCTGTTCCTGGGCGCCGGCGATTCAGGTGAACTACGATTTTCAGCACCATCTGACTCCTGAGAAGCTGGACCGGCTCATCGAGAGCCTGCGAAAGGCGCCCCAATAACCATGCTGTACAACGAGCCCAGCCCGCTCGAAGTCAAGGTGCTTACGCGGCGCTTCAGCCTGCCGAATTCCGCTTCTCTCGACACCTATCTGGCGAGTGACGGCTACGTTGCCCTCCGCAAGGCGCTCGGCGTGAAGCCCGAGGAGATCCTCGAGGAGATGAAACGGTCCACGCTCCGCGGGCGCGGGGGCGCTGGTTTTCCGGCGGCAATGAAGTGGGGTTTCGTGCCCCGCAGCTCGCCCAAACCGAAGTACATCGTGGCGAACGCGGACGAGAGCGAACCCGGCACGTGCAAGGACCGGCTGCTGATGGAAAACGATCCCCATCAGCTCATCGAGGGAATGATGATCGCCGGGTTGGTAGTGGACGCTCACGCCGGTTACATCTACATCCGGGGTGAATACCGGTACCTGATCGAGATCCTGGACCGCGCCATCGCCGAAGCGTACGAGCGCGGCTATCTGGGCAAGAATATTCTCGGCAGCGGGTTCGATTTCGATCTCTACACGCACACCGGGGCCGGGGCGTACGAGTGCGGCGAGGAGTCCGCTTTACTGGAGTCCTTGGAGGGCAAGCGGGGAATTCCTCGGATCCGCCCTCCATTCCCAGCCGTGGTCGGCGCGTTCCAATGCCCCACGGTCCTGAATAACGTAGAGACCCTTTCGGCCGTGCCGGCGATCATTCGCGACGGAGGGGTGGCCTTCTCCGCCCTCGGAACACCTAAGAATGGAGGGACCAGGCTTTTCTGCATCTCCGGGCACGTGAACAAACCGGGCGTCTACGAGCTACCCATGGGCTTCAACCTCCTGCGGATGATCGACGAAGTCGCGGGCGGAGTGCGTGAAGGTAGGAAGCTGAAGGCGGTGATCCCGGGCGGCTCGTCCTGCCCGGTTCTCAAAGCTGAGGAGTGCGACATTGCCATGGACTTCGACTCTCTGTCGAAGGCGAAAAGCATGCTCGGGTCGGGTGGCGTTGTCGTCATGGATGAAACAACGTGCATGGTGAAAGCCGCTCTGCGCATCATGCGCTTCTACGCCCACGAGAGTTGTGGCTGGTGCGTTCCCTGCCGGGAGGGTACGCTCTGGCTGAGAAAGATCCTTACACGTTTCCACGAAGGGCAGGGGCGGCCCAGCGACATTCCGTTGATCGGCGAACTGGCGAAGAATATGCTCGGCCGGACATTCTGCCCGCTCGGTGACGCCGCCGCCATGCCCACGATCTCGTTCGTCGAGAAGTTTCGGGACGAGTTCGAGGCCCATCTGGACGGCAAGCCCTGCCCCTTCGAAGAAGCGGACCGGACGGTGCTCGCGTAATGGCAGATCTCGTCAGACTCGAAATCGACGGCAGGATGGTCGAGGTGCCGCCAGGCACGCTCGTGATCAACGCGGCCAAGCAGGCGGGCATTGAGATCCCGGCGTTCTGTTACTACGAGGGGCTCGCGCTCCAGGCAGCCTGCCGCATGTGTCTTGTCGAAGTCGAGAGGATGCCAAAGCTGATCGCCTCGTGCACGCTTCCTGTCTCCGAAGGCATGGTGGTTCGCACAGAAACTCCGCAGGTGGTTGAGGCCCGGAAATCCATGCTGGAGTTTCTGCTGACCAACCACCCGCTCGACTGCCCTGTCTGCGACAAGGGCGGGGAGTGCGAGCTGCAGGACATGGCCTTCCGCTATGGCGCCAGCGAAAGCCGGTTCACCGAGGTGAAGCACCATGTCGACGAGCAGCAGTGGTCTCCGGTTGTGTTCTTCGACGCGCCGCGGTGCATCCTGTGCTACCGCTGCGTGCGAATCTGCTCCGAGGGCATGGGGGTGAGCGCCCTTGGCGTGATCAACCGGGGGGCATCGGCCGAGATCGCGCCCAATTGCGACGATCACCTCGAGTGCGACGAGTGCGGCATGTGCATCGACATCTGCCCGGTCGGCGCTCTCACCAGCGGCATGTACCGCTACAAGACCCGGCCCTGGGAGATGAAGCACGAGGGTACCGTTTGCGCACATTGTTCGAATGGCTGCAAGACGACCCTCGGCGTGTACGACAACCGCATTATGCGGGGGAACAACCGGGACCGCTCGGGCATCAACGGGGAATTTCTCTGCATCAAGGGCCGCTACGCGTTCGACTTCGTCAGCCACCCTGAGCGACTCCAGTCTCCTCTGATGAAGATTGATGGCCGGCTCCAGGAGGTCCCCTGGTCTCAGGCGCTGTCCGCCGTCGCCAGCCGCTTCTCGGAGATCAAGGCCCGTGGCGGCAAAATCGGCGTGATCGGCTCGACTCGCACGACAAACGAGGAGGATTACTACCTTCAGAAGTTCGCCCGCTCCGGGCTCGGCACAAATCACATCGACCACCACCGGTCCGGAGATTTCGCCACTCTGCTCACTGCTCTCGACGGCCGATCCGGCGCCCTGGCGACCACCGACGACCTATACCGGCGGAAGGCATTCC
>JAEHDI010000125.1 GCA_016880505.1 Bryobacterales bacterium
TGATGCTGCACAAGCAGGCGGATCTGCCGCCAAAGCGGAAGCTGCCGGACAACGCCGCCGGCGCCGCGGCGTTTCGGACCGAGATGGCGGAGGAGATCCGGAGGCTGATCCATTGCGACAAGCCGGACCATCCTCTGGGCGTGCGGAGCATCACAACCACCCCGCGCAACGGGTACCGCATCGAGAAACTCCAGTTCCTCTCCGAGCCGGGTATCTACATTCCTACGTGGGTGTTCGTTCCCAACGCCAAGAGCGGCCGTCTCCCGGCGACGCTCTACTTGCACGAGGAAGGTAAGGAGACGGACGGGGCGGAGTTCGGCCTGCTCGAGGAACTCACTCGCGCGGGCCATCTAGTCGTTGCCGTGGACGTCCGCGGCATCGGTGAGACGGAGCCCCCGCATCCTCCCGGCGACCGGTACGGCCCGTTCGCGCATCTGTTCGACGCCGAGACCGCGATGTCGTACATGGCATGGTACATGGACGAGTCGCTGTTCGGCATGAGGGTGCGGGACGTGATGCGAAGCGTGGACTACGCGCTGAGCCGGCAAGACGTAGCCCCGGGCGGGCTACGTGTTGTCGGGAAAGGAATGGGCGCACTGTGGGCGCTGTATGCCGCCGCGCTCGACATTCGCATCACAAGCGTTTTCGCGGAGGGCGGACTCGATTCCTATCGCAGCCTCGCGCGCGTCGACCGGTACACACACGGCGCCAACGTCTTCATCCGCGACGTGCTGCTCCATTTCGACCTGCCGCACGTCGCCGCCGCGATGGCCGGCCGCGACCTCGTGCTGATCTCGCCGACCGGGCCGATGAAGAACCCGGTCACGATGGCGTCGGCTCAGCGGACGTACGAGTGGACGGCCGCCGCATATAAGAACGCAGGCGCCGAGGGGCGCTTCCGAATCACGGACGGCTCCTTCAGCCTGAAAATGCTGTAGATCGCGGGAGGTTCGCATGAAACGTCTGGCTGTCTTCATCTTCCTGCTGATCCCGTGCGCCACCGCGGAGGCGCAGATTGGCAATGCCACCTGGGCCACGCCCGTGCCGAAGGACTTCGAGGAACCGGCGTGGTGGAACCAGGGAGTCGTATTCGTCGGCAACTGGGAGCCGCTCGTGTTCCGGTTGCGTCACTGGCCCGAACTGCCGGTAGACGTCGCGGAGCAGTACCGGCGCGAGCATACCGAAGAGACCGTCATCAAGCTCAAAGAGATGGGCGTGAACATGATCCTCACGCACTTCTACAAGACAGGACTCGACTCGGACCGCGAAGACATTGAGGTGGCCAAGCAACTCGGAGTGCTGTGCCGCAAGCACGGGCTGAAGCTCGGCACGTACATCGGCGGCACGATCTTCGCGGAGACGCTGCTGCGCGACGTGCCTGAGGCAAAAAACTGGATTCGCTATGACGAGCACGGCGATCCCGTGCGCTATGGGGAGCAGACCGACCGTTACCGGCCCGACTTCAACCATCCGGGCTACGTGGAGCACATGAAGAAGGTGATCCGGGTGGCGATCGAGGAGGTCAAAA
>JAEHDI010001004.1 GCA_016880505.1 Bryobacterales bacterium
CACCGACGAGGGGTCACTCCGAATCAGCCGTTCACCGACCAGACCGGCCTGGGCGGCGTAGGCCGGGTCGGTCATGCGCTGGAGAGAGCGCGTAATAACGTCCTGTGCAGGTCCGTCGAGGGACGTCCGGACCGAGAGGTCGACGCGGTCCAGAGCGTAGGTGCTCTCCAGCCCGAGAAGCGACAGCAGCCGCACGCGGACCGGATCCGATCCCTTCCTGTCGGCGAAGGAGACGGGCGGTGGAGGCGGCGCCACAGTGCGTATGCCGGCGCGTCCGCGAAGGGCCGCGTTGCGCAACGCGCCCGAGATAAGGCCTTCCTTCGCCAGCAGTTGCAGATACGCGTCAGTGCGCGCTTGGAGCGCTTTAGGGTCGGCCCGGAGGTACGTTGATGGGCTGTTGATTGCCAGCAAGAGGCTCAGAGCCTGCCGGTAGGCAAGGCCTTTGGCGGCGATGTCACCGGAGGAAGCCGCTGCGTCGAGGAGACGGTTCACCTCGTTGAAGTCCGCGCCATACCAGGCCCAGAGACCGTCGCCCAGGCCGTGAATCTCCCCGTAGCCTGGAATGGCCGAGAACGGCACGGAGTTGACGTAATCGCGGACGATCCGCCGTCGGGCTTCGATCGTCTCCTGACCTCCCTGGTACGCGCGGAGCGAGGCAGAGGCCATCTGTCGAAGCTTCTCGGTGACCGATCCCGTGCGGCCACCCGGCGAATGGCGGACCTTCTCGATCTGCGTTGCCAGTGTGCTGCCGCCGCTCAACCGGTGACTGCTGACGGCGCTCAGTCCGAGGTCGACTACGGCGCCAGCCAGCCGGTCCCACTCGACGGAGGGATTACGGTAGGGGTAGCTGCTCTCGAGGATTTCACGGTTCTCGATGAACAGCAGCGACTGGACGACCAGGGGAGGGATCGCCTCAAACGTGGCGTACGCCCGGCCGGGGTATTGCGAGGAAAACAGCGGGCGTCCGTCGCGCCCGAGGATCTGGAGTCCCGCCTGGGTCTTCTCCGGGTAGACGGGGTACAGACCCAGGTCAGCCAGGGTGACGGCGAGGTGCGAATTCCGAGCCTGGGCGTCAATCCGGTACCCGGCCGCTTTCAGGCGGGCGTTGAAGTCAGGGAGCCGGGAGTAACCGAGGCGATCATTGTAGGGGCCGGAGTGGGGGAAGCGAATCGCGTCGCTCGGTCCCGGTGCAACGGCGTAGCTCAACCGGCCCGCGAGTGTGGAGAGCACCCACGACTGAAGCCAGGAAGTCCGCATCTCCACCCCGATCAGGATGAGCGAGATGCCGATGCCGGTGGCCCAGATCCGGCCGGCGCGTGGACGGCCGACAGAAAACCGGGGTAAGCGGAACGGAACCCGCCGCCTGGAAGCGGACGTCTCAACTAGCTCTTGCAGCCTCGGCTTGAACCTGTTGTCCCAGGTATCTTCGATCCAGTACAGCACCGCAGCGACCCCCTTTACCGATGTAGATGCGCCAGCCGGTCTAGAAGGTACAAATTGCGCCTCTACTTTGATAGTGAGCGCAACCGGCCAGCGTTTCAGGATTCCCTGCCATTTTTCCGGGCCGCGACTGGCGAGGAGTAGACTTGGATGGACGGTGAACGACAGTGGTGACAGGGTTTCGACCAGAGTTCCTGGACTTCAGGCGCGGCATTCGCGTTGGCAATCTCGAAGATAATGAACGGATCACGCGCATTCTGAAGCTGGGTCTGGAGGCCCGCTACGGGCAGCCGTTCATCACGGAGCGGTACGGACGCGGCGTGTACTGGCATTGGATCGGGTACGTGGCGCGATCAAACCGGGAGGCGAAGCCGCTGTCGTCGCACATCAGCTTCGGCTGCTCCAAGTTCTTCCTGGCGGTGGAGACCGGAGAGCGCCTGTTTTCTTGTGGCATGCAGGTGGAGCGCGGGTTTGTGCGGGCGTCGCGCGACGCGAAGGGCTGGGAACTGCAGTCCGACTGGGACTGGCACCGGCTCCGGAACGCTTTGACGCCAAAGGGCGCTCTGGATCGTGAGATCCGGCGGCTGCTGCGCGAGGGGTTCCGGGTGCACGCCGGAAGCTGGGACGAGGATTCGGCCCACTACTCGAAGTCGGACTATCCGGGCGCCGCAAAGCTGCGCCGGGTGATGGACGCGGCTCCGAAGGACCGCTGGGCAGGATTTCAGTTGTATTACCCGATGACCGAAAAAGAGGTTCAGGCGTCGACCGGGCCGGACCTTGTCGACGCCATGCTGGCGGTATTCGGGGAGGTGACGGTGGCAATGAACCTCTCGATGCAGGTGGCGCTGGGGTGAAGCGGCGCGAGAACACGCCTGGAAAAGGCGCATCCACTCGGCTATAGTGGATGAAGAGACCTACCTTTCACGAGCCGGTGAGGTGCGAGAGCGGTTGAATCGGGCGGTCTCGAAAACCGTTGAACCTTTACGGGTTCCGTGGGTTCGAATCCCACCCTCACCGCCATCATAAGTTCTTTTCAATTGACGACCTCCTGTTTCTCGTGTGCCTCTGGTGTACCCTTCGCATGGACGAACACGATTAGGTCGCGGTCCCAAGTCCTGAGATGACGTGGCGACGCTCTTGAAGCATGGCGCGGCGGATGGAGGCTCTACCGGTGCCAGCCGGGTAGATCACGGCATCGGGCAAGAAGACGGGTCGAAGGAAAGAGGGGGAGAGGGAGAGCCCCATAAGAAATCTCTTGAAATAAGACACTTACGGATTCCTGCGGCAGGACAATCCAGCACGGCTGGGAGATCGACCACGTCAAACCTGTTTCGGAAAGCGGCACGGATGATCTCTCCAATCTCCAACCGCTGCACTGGGAGAACAGCCGGGCAAAGGGTGATGACTGGCCGCGCTGGACCTGCACGAAACGCCATTGGATGAACTGGGTGTAGAATAGAGTCAATCTCGCTGAAGCCGCCCCGAACTCGGAGTAGTGACCGTGGAGCAAGAGGAATCGACACGCAGCCGCCTTTACCTTCCGAATTCTTTAACCTGGTTCGCCTTTCTGTTTCTCGGTGTCAGCGTCGTACCGCCTCCGACTGTGGGCCAAAAAGCACCTGCTGGCCTGACGATGCACCGGCAACAGGCGGGCACTCCCAATGCAAAAGGTTGGTATGATGCCAAATCGACCGAGGGCCACTTCAGCGTATCCCTGCCGATCCCCTTCAACGATTTCACTGTAAAGGTCAAGGAGAAGGACGGGACGGAAGTGGTGAGTTACGTGATAGGGTCGACCAGCAAGGAAGGCTTCAAGTTCTCGGCGACTGAGATGCTGAATGGGCGCAGGACCCGTGAGTTCGATGCCCATGCATATGTGGAGAAGTTCAAGGCCGATAAGAGAAATACTGTCTCAAATGAAACACTATTTGAGGTCGACGGTCATTCGGCCATTCAATTTCACGTCTCGAACGCCCAGCAGTCTGCCTTCATGCGTGCGATTGTCGTTCCGCCTGGCGTGTTGCTCTTAATCGTCGAGTACCCCAAGAGGTTGGAGAGGGACGTGATTTCCCTTGTGAAGCATTTCTTCGATTCGTTGAAGATCGAGCAGATTATGTAAGAGAGGCGTCCCGAACGGGAGGCACCCGGACTGGTGTCAGTGACGGGCCGCAGGATTTCACTGAACCGATTCCCGCGCCGTTCGTATCAGCCAGCGCGACATTGCGGATTGTTTGCAATGCTGCCCGCTGAGAGCATCAGGTCACCCGAAGTGTAGTCGTGGGTTGCGTGGCAATCGGGACAGGTGTAGGAGGCTTTGAAACTCGGGCGACGGAAGGGTGCTGCTTCGGAGGTACGACCGATGCTCTCGACCACGAACTCCTTTTGGCAAGTCCTGCACCGTACGGCCCAGCACTCCATCGGTTCCGCTGTCTCCATTCCCGATCGGGGTTTTGATCCTATCATGATTCCGACCCTGCTACGATGGACTCTCGGCTTCGCTCCAGAACAAGGGCGGAAAACTCAGTAGACACCGACGAACCGGTTGATCCGGGAACTGCTCCAAGGGGGAACCGGACGGGAAACGTTCCAGCGTTGGGAAGTAGAACTGCTATTGCCAAGTTGGTTGGGAACCCGGGGGCAATCAATACGAATCCCCCGACGGCAAGTTCGTGTACTGAAGAGTTTTGTTGTGGGCTGCGCACGTAATGTTATTGAAGAGCGAAAAGACCATGCACTCACATCGCGTAGTGACTGGATGCGTTTCCCTGCTACTGTTGCCCGTCCTGGTGTGCGCTCAAGAAGCCGTCACGCCGGCCGAG
>JAEHDI010001005.1 GCA_016880505.1 Bryobacterales bacterium
AGAAGGGTACGATGCCGGTGGCGAGCTTTCCGCCGAACCGGTACGGCCTGTATGACATGACGGGCAACGTCTGGGAGTGGTGCGGAGACCTGTTCAACCCGGCGAACACGCCGCAGACGGCGGCGAATCCGACAGGGGCGATGTGGGGCGTGGCGCGAGTGATCCGCGGCGGGTCGTTCGTCAGCACCATTTCGCGGTGGGCGCGGGGGTACCGTTCGTCGATGGAGCCGGACTACCGAAGCCGGTTTACGGGATTCCGGGTGTGCCGGGGCGTGACGCGCGCCGCTCCAGCGCGCACGGCGGAGGCGGACGCGAAGTGGCTCGACACGTTCAACCGGCCGCCGGCCGGCTTCGAGAACGCGACCGGTCCGCTCTCTCCGCTTACGGAGGGCGTGGCGAGCGCGGCGGAGTGGAAGGCGCGGAAAGAAGCGCTGCGGGCGAAGTGGCGAAAGCTGCTGGGAGCGCCGGACATCGCGCCGCCAGCGCCACGAGCGCGGCTGGTCCGCACGTTCGAGGAACAGAATTACACGGGCAAGCTGATGTACCTGCAGGTGGAACCCGACCACTGGGAGAAGATTTTGCTGATGGCGCCGGCGAGGCGGATCACGCGGCCGCTGCCGGTGGTGATCGTGCCGTACTACGACGTCGATACGCCGGCGGGGACGAACATGGGAGGACGATCGTTCATGCCGCCGAGCGTGCGGAGCTTCGCGTACATGGCGGCGCAGCAGGGGTTCCTCGCGGTGGCCATCCGCTGGTTCGGGGAGAGTTACGCCGAATCGTACCCGGAGGCGGTGGCGACGCTGAAGATGAAGCATCCTAACTGCACGGGGCTCGGCAAGTGGGTGTGGGACTCACAGCGGCTGCTCGACTATCTGTATACGCTCCCGGAGGTGGACCGGAGCCGGATCGGGATGATCGGGCACTCGCTCGGGGGGAAAATGACTCTCTACGCGACGGCGATGGACGACCGGATCACGGCGGCGGTGTCGTCGGAGCTTGGCATCGGGCTGTCATTTTCGAACTACGACGATTACTGGTATTTCGGCGGATTCATCGGGCAGTGGGACAAGGCGACGGACCATCACGAACTGCTGGCGATGGCCGCGCCGCGGCCGTTTCTGCTGATCGGCGGGGACGATTCCGACAACGACAAGAGCTGGTACTACATCAACGCGGCGCGGAAGGTGTACGGGCTGTTCGGCGAACCGACGCACATCGGGTACTTCAATCACCGGAAGGGGCACACGCCGACGCCGGAGGCGGTGCAACGGTCGATGGAGTGGCTGGCGAGGTTCCTGGAGTAGGGAGATGAAGCAAACGGTATTGCTGTTCGCGACTGCCATGGGAATGTTGTTTGCGCAGGGTCCGGAGTGGAAGGAGGCGATCCGGGGCAACCATCCACGGTTGTTCTTCAACCGCGATACGTTCGGAGCCGTCAAGGCGCGCGCGATGGGAGAGGAAGCAGCTCTGTTCGCCGTCATGAAAGGCCGCGCCGATGAGCTTGCAGCCAAGGCGCTGGAGCGCGGCGAATACGGCACGCAGGCGGCGGAGGCGGCGTTCGTGTTCCTGGTGACGGGCGAGACAAAGTACCGGGACCTGGGGAAGAAGCTGCTGGAAACGAGCGTCGCGCACTACCACGACTGCCATGAGCAGAAGAAGAGTGTGAACTGGTATTCGTTCTCGCGGATCAACGGGTGGGCGGCGTACGACTGGCTGTTCAATGAGATGACGCCGGAGGAGCGCCGGCGGCTCGGCCAGGCGTTTCTCGATGCCACGGGCTTCGAGCAGCCGACACGGAAGCGGAAGGCCTTCGACCGCGAGAACTGGGGAGGGACGGAGTCGGGGTTTTACAGCACACCGAGTCAGTTATGGTACGCGGGGCTGGCCACGTTCGGCGAGGGCATCGACGACGAGCGGGCCGAGCAGTATCTCGGCGAGGGGTACCGGCTGTTCATCAATCTGCTGGAGCACAGGCGGGGCGCGGCATCGGACGATGGCGGGTCGGCGTCCGGCGCTCTGAACTACGCGCTGGCGGCGTACCCGTGGGCCGAGTTCAACTTCTTCCACACGTACCGGTCGGCGACGGGAAAGGACATCGCGATCGAGTGGCCGTATGTCGCGTACCTGCCGTCGTACATCTTCTGGAACTGGCTCCCGGGAGCGCACGAATTCGGCTACGGCGACGCGTATCACACAACGAATACGATGGGCGTCGGCAGGCTGAACATTCACCTCTCACAGATCGTTCAGTTTTATGCGGCGACGAAACCGGAGTGCTCGGCGTTCGCCCGGTGGCTGCTCGACAAGACTCCGCGCGAGAAGGGGAGCCCGTTCCCGTTCGCGCGGTTCCTGCTGACGTCGATGCCGGAGGTGGCGGCGGCGAAAGATCCGGAGCGGCGGATGCCCATGGCGCGGCACTTCGAGAACATGGGGCAGACATTTTTTCGGTCGGGTTCGGGGGCGGACGACACGTACGCGATGTTTGTATCGGGCGGCGTGCTCGAGATGCACAAGCAGTTCGACCACAACAGCTTCACGATTTACAAGAAAGGCTTCCTGGCGCTCGACACGGGCACACGGCCGGAACCTGGGCAGCACCTGACGCACTACTACTCGCGCACGGTGGCGCACAACGCGATCCTGATCCGGATGCCTGGGGAGCAAATGCCGCGCTATTGGGGGAATCCCGCGCCGGAGGAGCAACCGGCGCCCGTACCGAACGACGGCGGCCAGCGGGAAGTGCTCGGGTCGAAGGTGGTTGCGTTCGAGACGGGGCCGGAGTATTCGTACGCCGCGGGAGACGCCACGCCGGTGTATCACGAGAAAAAATGCCGGATGGCGCTACGGCAATTCGTGTTCCTGCCGCCGGACCACTTCGTGGTGTTCGACCGGGTGAGCGCGACGCAGCCGGAGTTTAAGAAGACATGGCTGCTGCACACGGCGGCGGAGCCGCAGATCCGGGGCAGTGAGTTCTCGGCCGATCAGGAGGAAGGGCGGCTGTTCTGCCGGACGCTGCTGCCGGAGAAGGCGGAGATCGGGAAGGTCGGCGGGCCGGGGAAGCAGTTCTGGTCGGACGGCCGGAACTGGCCGCTGCCGAAGGGCTATCGAACGCCGGACACGACGCCGCTACTCGGGCAGTGGCGGGTGGAGGTTTCGCCGGGCCGGCCGGCGGCGGACGATGCGTTCCTGCACCTGCTTCAGGCGAGCGACCGGTCCGTGGCGAAAATGGCGGATTCGAAGCTGGTGCGGAGAGGGGATCGCGTCGGGGTGCGTTTCCGTTACCGCGATGCAGAGTGGGAGGTGCTGTTCAGCACACAGGGTCCGGCGGCAGGGCACGTGCGGCTGAAGCGGGGCGGCAGGGCGGTGCTGGATCGTGAGCTGGCACGCGAGGTGATGCGGCAGGCGGGGCTCTGGGGGGAGGGCAAGACTTTACCATAAACACGATATTTACTGGAGCTGTAAACATTCACTTATCTGTAAATATTGATCTTTCCGAG
>JAEHDI010001006.1 GCA_016880505.1 Bryobacterales bacterium
GCGCGCCAGCCCGGCGTGGATGGAGTCAGCGACAACCGATTTCACCTGATATCGCTGCCCTTCCGCCGTGCGGATCTCCGCGGTGACCGCTCCGAGCAGCGCACGGCGCGAAACAATCGCCTCGCCGTCGGAGGTAACGAAGAAGCCGGAGCCCGTCGCCGTCTGCCCGCCCTGCGAGTCCAGGCCGATGACTGTGACCCCGGCCGGTTCATTAGCGCAGAATGCGCCCGCTGCGAGGAACAGCAACAGTGCCAAGCCTCGAAAACAACCACCCAGTGGAGAGTGGGGCATTGTGTACGATGTTAATATAAACACCTCACATGCAATTGAAAGACGTGGATCTGAAGAAGACGGTTAACCTGCCTCGCACCGATTTCGCCATGAAGGCGAACCTGCCGCTCACCGAGCCGAAGATTCTGGCCCGTTGGGCGGAGACGGACCTCTATGAACGGATCCGGCAGGCGCGGGCGGGCCGCCCGATGTACGTTCTTCACGACGGACCCCCATACGCCAACGGCAACATCCATCTCGGGACCGCCTTCAATAAGATTCTGAAGGACTTCATCGTCAAGTCACGCAGTTCGGCCGGCTTTGATGCTCCCTACATCCCAGGCTGGGACTGCCACGGACTGCCCATCGAGATCAAAGTCGATGCCGAACTCGGCTCCCGGAAGGCCAAAATGACCCCTTCCGAGATCCGCGCGGCTTGCCGGAAATACGCCGCGAGGTTCGTCGAACTGCACCGACGCGATTTCAAGCGGCTGGGGGTTTTCGGCCGCTGGGCCGATCCGTACCTGACGATGAGCGCCTCGTACGAGGCCGTCATTGCCGGGGCTTTTGTCGACTTTCTCGATAAAGGCTATGTGTACAAGGGCCTGAAACCGGTCCACTGGTGCATGCGCTGCCGGACCGCGCTGGCGGAAGCGGAAGTCGAGTACGAGAACCACTCCAGCCCGTCGATCTGGGTGCGCTTCCCGCTGGTTTCGGACCCGGCGAAGATCGACGCGGCGCTCGCCGGGCGAAAAGTCTACGCGGTCATCTGGACCACCACGCCGTGGACGATCCCGGCGAACATGGCCATCGCGTACCATCCGAAATTCGAGTACGTCGCGGCGGATGTGCGCGGCGAGATCTACCTCATCGCCAAGGACCTGCTGAAGGCGACCACCGAAAAGTGTGGTTGGGTCGATCCAAAGATTGTGGCGTCATTCAGCGGCGCGAAACTGGAAGGAGCGATTTTCCGGCACCCATTCGTCGAGCGGGATTCGCCTGGCATCCTCGCGGATCACGTCACGCTCGAGCAGGGCACGGGCGCTGTGCACACAGCCACCGGCCACGGTCTCGAGGACTACGTCGTGGGGCAGCGGTACGGCATCGCCACCTTCTGTCCGGTGGACGCCGGCGGCCGCTTTTTCCACGCCGACGGCGCGCCGGGGAGACTGCCGGAGGAATTGATCGGCCAGACGGTATGGGACGCGAATCCAATTGTCATCGGCATCTTGCGAGAGCGTAACGCATTGCTGGCCGAAGGCACGGTCGAGCACAGCTATCCCCATTGCTGGCGCTGCCACAGACCAACC
>JAEHDI010000126.1 GCA_016880505.1 Bryobacterales bacterium
CCGCTGCGGTGTCCGGGTTTCACCGATTGATCGGCACGTGGAGCGCCGCGGTGGACATCTATGTCGCCCTGACTGAGTTCGCGCGGAGGAAGTTCGTGGACTGCGGTTTGCCCGCCTCGAAAGTCGTGGTGCATCCGAATTTCCTTCACAACGACCCGGGTTTCGGGACCGGCGCCGGCGGCTATGCTCTGTTCGCAGGGCGCCTGTCAGCCGAAAAGGGCCTCTCCGTGCTGTTGGACGCCTGGCAGAAACTCGGCGGCAAGACCGCGCTGAAGATTGCCGGAAACGGCCCTCTGGCGGCGCAGGCGGCTTCTCGAAGCCGAAAGAGCGGGGGAATCGAATATCTCGCCCGCCGCTCGTCCGCCGAGGTCCTCGCTTTAATGCGAGACGCCGCTTTCCTGGTGTTGCCGTCGGAGTGCTACGAAGGGCTCCCGATGGTGATCGTCGAGGCGTTTGCGAGCGGCCTCCCGGTAATCGCCGCCGGCCACGGAAGCATGAGCACGCTGATCGATCACGGCCGAACCGGCCTGCACTTCCGGCCAGGCGACTCCGAGGATCTCGCGGCGAACCTGCAATGGGCGTTTTCGCATCCTGCCGTACTGGCACGCATGCGTACGGAGGCGCGGGCCGAGTTCGAGGCCCGCTACACCGCGGAGAAGCACTATCGCGGTCTCGTCGAGGTCTATGAGCGAGCGATGTCAGGCAATTGAGGTGCTGGACCGGCCGGCGCCGGGTTCCCGCCACATTCTTGGAATGAGAGTGGATGCCACCAGTTACGGCAGTGCGGTGGAACGGGTTATCGGCTGGGCGCGCCTGGCACAATCCCGCTATGTGTGCGTAGCGACGGTCAACAACGTGATGGAAGCATACGACTCGCCGGCCTTCCGTACGGTGATGAATTCCGCAGACCTGGTGACGGCCGACGGCATGCCGCTCGTCTGGGGACTTCGGCTCCTGGGCGAACAGGATGCCACGCGCGTTTACGGTCCTGACCTCATGCCGCACGTTCTCGCGGCCGCCGAAAGAGCCCGCGTTCCCGTCGGCTTTTATGGGGGTAGCCCGACGGTGCTCGAGCGGCTGCTCGCAAACTTGCGGCAACGATACCCGGCGCTACGGATCGCTTACTCATGGTCGCCCCCCTTCCGGCGTCTCACCAGCGAAGAAGACGCGAGGGTCGTCCGCGAGATCGGCGATTCGGGCGCTCGAATCGTCTTCGTCGGCATCAGCACTCCGAAGCAGGAGCGATGGATGTCACAACACCGCGGATGTGTGCGGGCCGTCATGGTCGGCGTCGGGGCCGCATTCGATTTCCTCGCTGGAGTGAAGCCGCAGGCGCCGCGATGGATGCAGCGGTCCGGCCTCGAATGGCTGTTTCGCCTGGCGAGCGAGCCCCGTCGCCTCTGGCGGCGCTACCTGCGTCACAATCCCCGCTTTCTCGGTTTTTTCACTCTTCAGTTATCCGGTCTACGCCGATTTCCTCTCTAGGTCTAAGGTTCACCCGATTCCCGGTCGATGGATTACCTCGGAGAGCAAATATGGTAACGGACGTCTTGGTAACGGGAGCGGGCGGGTTCATCGGCCACCACTTGGTGAAGTATCTGGTCGGCAAGGGCTACCGGGTCCGGGGCGTTGACATCAAACACCCCGAGTTCGAGCCCAGCGCAGCCCACGAATTCGAGTTGCTCGACCTGCGCAGGTTCGACAACTGCCTGCTGGCCGCCCGTGGCGTCGCTGAAGTCTACCAGTTGGCCGCGGACATGGGCGGCATCGGCTACATCACCGCGTTCCACGCCCGCATCGCGCGCAATAACACGATGATCAACGTGCACATGCTCGAAGCCGCGCGGGCCCACGGTGTAAGCCGGTTTTTGTTCTCGTCGTCGGCATGCATCTACCCGCAATACCGGCAACGAACGCCGGACGTGACCCCACTCAAGGAGGAAGACGCATACCCGGCGGATGCGGAGGAGGGTTACGGCTGGGAGAAGCTCTTTACCGAGAAACTGTGCCACTATTACCACCACGACTACGGCCTGGAGACCCGCGTGGTGCGCTTCCACAACGTCTATGGCCCCCTCGGTACCTACGAAGGCGGGAAGGAAAAGGCGCCAGCCGCCATCAGTCGCAAAATAGCTCTGGCCCACGACGGTGATGAGATCGAAGTCTGGGGTGATGGCGAGCAGACGCGATCGTTCATGTATGTCGATGACTGCGTGGAAGGCATCCACCGCCTGATGCGCTCGAATCACGCAGATCCGCTCAACCTTGGGACGGACGAACTGGTCACGGTCAACGGACTCGTGGACCTTGTGGCGAGGATCGCCGGCAAACGGATCCGCATGCGTCACAACCATGCCATGCCGCAGGGTGTGCGCGGCCGCAACAGCGACAACGCCAAGCTGCGGGAAGTACTCGGCTGGGAGCCCTCGACGCCTCTTCGGGAAGGTCTCGCGCCGACTTACCGGTGGATCGAATCGGAGCTCCGGGCCTCTGGGCGCATCGTTGAACCGGCGGTAGCCGCCGACTGAGTGAGTCAGGACATCCGAACGATGGCGGCTTTAGCCGAGCTCTTCGAAGAACGTGCGCGGGTCGATTGCGCGGCGCCCATTGCGAAAGCGCGGCCCGTCGCCACCGCAAGCCTACTGGCGGTTTCCGATGTCATTTCGCTGGCCGCCGGAGGGTGCCTCGGCTTCATCTCCTGGTCATTCGTGAACCCGGGAATCACTGCCACTCCGTACTTCGTCCTCTGGCCGGCGCTCTTTGTCTTTCCCCTTGTCTACGCCTCCATGGGACTGTATCCCGCGGCAGGCCTCGGGACGGTCGAGGAACTCCGGCGCACGGTGCTTTCAACGACGGTGGTCTACCTTGCCGCATCGGCGTCGATCTTCATGCTGAAGGA
>JAEHDI010001007.1 GCA_016880505.1 Bryobacterales bacterium
AATCACTCTCACGCACGGGAAAGCCAAGAACCTGCTCGTCAGCCCGGTCGAGAGTCGGATCAGGCTGATGGTCCGGCCGGAGGGCACGCAGGATGCTCAGGCACGGAGACGCGCGCCGGGAACCACCTATAGCGACCTCCATGACGCCTCGGCGAAGGTCACTTACACGAAGGCCGGCAAGGCGGAGGTCGTAACCGTAGAGGCGGCCGTGCTGGGAGAAAACGGAAAGAGCTCCGGTGCGCGCGTTCGGACCACGTACAGCTACCGTTGGGGGTACGTGAAGGTACGGAAACAGTTCATCTTCGATTCCCCCACGCACATCGTGAGCCTCACCGCTCTCACTGTCCTGTTGGACCCCAGTCTCTCCGACTACGGCTGGCGGCCGGCGGCCATGGAGGAGAACGGCAACAGCCCGTTCAACTGGACCAACGGCCAAATCCGAGGCTGGGGCAAGATGCGTCCCGGTACCCACATGGACCTGCCGTTTCGAACGCGGTTCGTTCCCCGCTACCTTGTCTTTGCCAACCACGGAATCGAGGGCCTCGAGTGGTTCGTCACCGACGATCTTCATCAGTGGGACTACCAGATGACCGGCCAGCCCGGAACAGGATACTGCGAAATCGGCGCCAGCAACGAACCGCTCGGCGTGAGACTCAACATCGAGCCGATGAGCCTGCCTTGGAACCCGCTGCTGGCGAAGGGCGGTTACCTGAAGCTCAAGGGAACCTACACTTTCGACTATTACCTGGGCGTCCCGATTCTCGAAGGTCACGCACAGAGACTCTGGCTGCACGAGTCGGTCCGCGGAATCCGCAATCGTGACGGCAAGGAGATCACGGAAGGCGAGATTCGGAAGCTGGCTGATTCCGGTATCCGCGAGATGACGCTGCATAACGACGGCGATGCGTTTCAAGACGGCATCTTTTGGCGTGATGGCAGTTACCCGCCGTATCCACCAGACGTGATGAAAAAGATGGACGCGATGATCGACACGCTTCACCGACACGGCATCCGCCTCTCACCCTATTTCTCAAACCACGAATTGCACCAGAGCACGGACGAGTTCAAGAAACACGGCGAGGAGTGGGGCAGAAAACCGGATGACCAGGACAACCAACGCCCGAACACTTTCTACGGCTCGCACATGTGCCTGAAATCCGGCTGGCTCGACTTCATGAAGCTCTGCGTCGACCGCGCGCTCAAGAACCACAAGTTCGACGGCATTTATTACGACTGGAACATTGCCATGTTCTGCAATAACCCGCGGCATGTGGGCAAGACGTCTAACGGCGTCTCGGGAGAGAAAGGCTTAGCGGCGCTCGCCATTTCCGAGACCGGCCACTGGGACATCGACGAGTTGCTCGAACTTGTGGAATGGACTCGCGAGCGAGTCGGCCCAAACGGACTTTTCATCCTCCATAACACGCTCGTGCCGATGTTTGCTACGGAGAACTTCGCCGACAAGGTGGTCGGCCTCGAGTTCGGCTACGCACGGCTTTCCGTCTCCGTGCCTCCACCCAGCGAGCTTCCACTCGAATGGGATTGGGCCAGAGCGCGCTCCCGCGCCGCGATCATCATCGGAACCGTCGATCCCAACGCGCCGAAACGCATCCTGCGGCAACACGCGCTCCTCGGACTCATGACGGCCGTCATGCCATGGCGCGCCAACGAGGAGACCATTGAGTTCGCCGCCCGGCTCAAGCCCCTTGGCAACCTCGAGGACTACAAGTTCGAGGACTACCGGAACAACGCGGTGAAAATCGAAGGGGAGAAGCTCGTCACGGCGGTTTACAGCAAGCAGGGCGAGGCGTACCTGCTGCTTGCGAATTTCAACGCCGAGCCGAAGACGGTCACCTGTGTCGTGCGGCCGGGCAAGCTTCCCTCGCCACTGTCATCCGTGAGATCGGCGGAGGTAGTTTCCGGCGCCACCGCTTCTGTGGATGCAAGGAAACTGACGGCCGGGGGAGCGCTCGTCACGAT
>JAEHDI010000127.1 GCA_016880505.1 Bryobacterales bacterium
TCTTGTCGATGCTGGTCTTGTTGTAGGAGGCAATCGTAAAGACGCGAGGATCGCCGTCCAGCTTGACGAAGTGGCCACCCCCGGCGGGGCTTTCATCGCCGAAGAGGAGTTTGGCCACCTTGCCGTCTTTTTGACGGACGTTCACTTCCAGAGACGGACTCGCCAGCCCGAATTGCGCGAGATCGGAGGACTTTTCCTCGACCAGCCGTGAGGAGTCAAGGGAGGACAGGCTCGAGACGAGGCTGCTCGCAGCATCCTGGTCCACGGGCAACTGTTTCGGCGAGACCATCTGCCACTTCCCGGCATCGTCTTTGCGCAGTGTCAGGGCATCCGCGCCGCCCTTATGAATCTCGATCTGCTGGAACTGGTCCTGCGGAATGGAGAGGACCTTCGGCGGCGCGTCGGGAGAAGGCTTGCCCTCCTCCGCCTTTTTCACTTTGTTCGACCAGTAGACGCCGCCGGCCAGCGCCGCCAGCACCACAACAGCGATAAGCAGCCCGCGAATTCGCATCGTTTACCGCCTCCGCCACCAGACCCACATCCCTGCCAGCACCACCGCGAGAGGCAGCCCGACGACGCTCGAGTAGAATACCGTCGACATTTGCCGGCGGGTAAGGGTCAGCCGGCGGTCGTCCGGTTCCTTGGGACGAATGGAGATGAGGTCCTCGTCCGAGGAGAGCCAATTCATCATGTTGACGAACAGGTCGCGGTTGCCGTTGAACCGCAGGATGTTATTGGCTGTCCAGCCTGACGAACCGACGACCACGAATCGGCCGTCGCCGCCCTCTTTTCCGGTGCGGTACGTGCCCGCCGCAGCGAGGGTAAGCGGGCCTTTCTTGTCTTTGGCTGGATTGATGCGAATTTCGCTGGAACTTAGGCTCGAGGTGGCATAGCTGTTGCCGGATGTGGAGAACAGCTTTTCGACGGTGGTTTTGTCGCCGGACTTGACCTCGAGTGAGCGCGCAATCGGAAACGCGGTCGCGATCTCCTTCATTTCCCGGACGATTTGGTGAGACTCATAGCTGGTCACCAGCGGAACCACTTCACTCAAACCGAAGAGCTGTCCGATGCCGCTCGTGTCGAGCACGAGGTCCTTGTTCGGCGTTACGCCCCAGCTTTCCAGCACCTTCACAAGAGCGGTATTATCTGCGATGTCCTCTTTCCCCATTTTCAGCGGAGGGTCGATCATCAGCAGAACGCGGCCGCCGTTCTCGACGAAGGCTCGGATGGCGTTGACCGAGGCGTCCACGTAATCAAACCGCGGGCCGCTGACCATCAGGATGGTGCAGTCCTTCGGGACCTCGGGTTTCTCTAGCAGGGAGACGACGCGGGTCTTATAGTTGTTCTTTTCGAGCAACTCTTTCACGGAAGAGAAGCCGCTGCGTCCGGTGTCGTCGAGGCTGTGCTCGCCGCTGCCGGAGACGACACAGACGTTGCGCGCGCCGCCCTTCAGGGCGCGGATGAGTGCGCCGGTGATTTCCTCCTCGCTGACGCTCTTCGCCTCCTCCCGCTTGCCGGCGGTCTCGACGAAGATGGTGCCGTAGTTACGCACGCCCTCGGATTTCGCGATCTGCGGCTTCCGGTCGGGGTCCACGTAGGCGACGGTCAGCTTGGCGGAGAGGTTGTCGTATCTGTCGAGGAGGTCGCGGGCGCGGGTGAAGTCGGTGGTGCGGTCGAAGTAGACGATCTTAACGTCCTGCTTCAAATTCTTGACGACCTTCTCGGTCTGGTCCGAGAGGCTGAACCGTTTGTTCGCCGTCGAATCGAAGGACTTGTTGTGGCGGTTGGCGAGCCAGTTGCCCGCCCCCAGGACTGCCAGGATCACCGCGAGGTAGAGCGTGAGGTAAGCGGTGTATTTCGTTTGTCGTGCTTTCAGCCAGTCGAATGTCATTTACGCCCTCCAACGCAGAGATTCCATCGACCGCGCGGTGAGAAACAGGCCGAGGAACATTACAGACAAATAGAAGATCACGTCTTTGGTGTCCAGCACTCCTTTTGAGAACGGCTCGAAGTGGGTCACCACCGACATGTAGGACAAGACTTTGGCCCAAGCGGCGGTTTCATAGGCGCTGACCCAGTCCAAAATCCAGAGCAGCAGGCAGGCGGCGAAGGTGGCGCCGGCGGCGATTATCTGGTTGCGCGTCAGCGTGGAGATGAAGGTTCCCACGGCCAGCAGGCATCCGCCTTGCAGCAGCAGCCCGAGATAGCCCACGAGGATCGGCTTCCAGTCGGGCTTGCCATACAGGAACAGGACCGCAACGTTGACCATCGAGAGCCCGAGAATCGAGGCGTACAACGTGAGCGCGGCGAGCCATTTACCGAGGATGATCTCGGTGTCGCGGACGGGCGAGGTCATGAGCAACTCGATAGTGCCCGAGCGTTTCTCTTCGGCGAAGAGCCGCATGGTGATCATCGGGATCATGAAGAGGCCGATCACGCTGACGTTCATCATGAGCGGGCGGATCACCCATTCGTTGACGTCCATGGGAAATCCACGGCCCATCATCTGGGATTCCATGCCGCGGCTGACGAAGATGGCAGTCGCCACATAGAAGAAGTAGCCGAAGATCAGCGCGAATACCGCCATCAGCAGGTAGGCGATCGGCGACGCGAAATAGCTCTTGAGTTCTTTGCGATAGATGGTAAAGACGTTTCTCACTTCTCACCTCCCTCGGCTGCCCGGTCGGCCGATGTCAA
>JAEHDI010001008.1 GCA_016880505.1 Bryobacterales bacterium
GCCCCCACCGCCCGGACGACAGCCTGCCGGAGAGTGAGGTTGTCCGGCCCGAGGACCGCGGATACATCGTGGCCACAAGACACGCTGCCCCTCTCGTGACAACACAGACCGCACAGGAGGCGATCGAACTGGTTCTGGCCGGCGCTGGAGCAAGCAAAGCACTGCGGTGCGACGGCACCGGTTACCTGAGGCGAGATCCCGTGGACACGCGGATCGTTACCGACGTGCGAAACGGTACCGGCGGGATCATCGACGACCCATCGCAAGTCGGCGGTTGGCCGGTCCTGGACCCTGGCGCCGGCTGTGTCGACGGAGACCGGGACGGGATGCCCGATGTTTGGGAGGCTGCCCATGGTTTCAACTCCGGGCTGGCCTCCGATGGTGGGCAGGATGCTGACGGTGACGGCTACACCAATCTTGAGGAGTACCTTAACATCACCGACCCGCGAGGTGGTTCACCGCCGCCGCCATCCGACACCACGCCGCCAGTCATTTCCGGAGTCGCGGCTGACGGCGTGACATCCACTGCGGCGGATATGGTCTGGGCGACCGACGAAGCGGCTGACGGCCAAGTCGAGTACTGCATGACCTCGACGAAGTGCGGGACTACAACAACGCTTGACAGCACACCCGCTACGCAGCACAGGCTTCATCTTTTTAATCTCCAGGTGGCGACTACCTATCATTACTGGGCCAAGTCTAAAGACGCTTCTGGCAACCTCGCTGAGGCTGGACCGATGGCTTTCATAACACCCTCCACCCCCTTGCCCGGAGGTGCGCTGCGGGTGCCGCAGGACTTCGCGACGATCCAATCCGCGATTGACACCGCGAAAGATGGTGACGTTGTTCTGGTATCGCCCGGCGCCTATCGAGAAAATCTGGTTCTAGCGGGAAAGAGCGTCACGCTGGCTTCGGAATTCCACACGACGCAAGACGTCCGTCTGATCGACCAGACGATCCTCGACGGAGGCGGGGCGACCGTCGTAACAGTGCCAGCCTCGGCCGGCGCGGAAACAAAAGTCATCGGTTTCACGATCCAGAACGGGGGTGACGGGATCAGTGCGGCCGGGAAGCTCCACATTCTGAACAACCGCATTATTGGCAACAGCGACGGCATCGACTACGAAGGCGGCGGTGGCATATGTCGCAACAACGTGTTCGAAAACAACAGTGACGATGGCATTGATTTCGACGGGGCCACGGAGGCGACTGTCGAGGACAACCTCATTCGCAACAACGGAGACGATGGGATAGAGATTCGGCTGCACGAGTACAGTGGCCCCACCCTAGAAATCATCGTCCGAAACAACGTCATCTCGGGAAACGGTGAGGACGGAATTCAGTTGATCGACCACCCCGGAGTGTCCAGCCGGTTTTTCGTCATCGAGCGCAACCTGATCGAGGGCAACGCAATGGCAGGCCTCGGGATGATGGACAACGGTGTGACGATGGAGGACTACCGGGCGGCCAGCATCACAGATCCCGTTCATCTGTTCAACAACACATTTCGGAACAACCCTTACGCTGTCACTGGCGGCGACAACCTGGTGGCGGTAAACAACATCTTCCTTGGCTCAGCCGGGATCGGGATGAAGGGCGTCGACGGAGAATCCGTCGCTGCCTACAACTTGTTCTGGGGCAACGGCACGGACGCCTCGTCGAGTAATGTTGACTCAGCATCCACTGTGTTCGCCGACCCGCTACTCGCCGTGGACAGCCGCTTGCAGTCGGGAAGTCCAGCGATCGATGCTGGCACAGCGTTCTACCAGTGGAAGGGACAGACGGTTCTGAATCTTCCCAGCAATACCTACTCTGGTGCTGCGCCCGACCTTGGCAAGTTTGAGTACATCGGTGGCGGTCCGACGCCGGCTCCGCTGTCGGTGACAAGCATCATGCCTGCCAGCATGCGCGTCGGTACTAGCGTAAATGTGACGATCAGTGGCACAGGCTTCGAACCGGGGCTTCAGGTCAGCCTCGCCGGAGGCCAGGGATCCACACCTACAGTGTCGCGGGTCACGGTGCTGAGTTCGACCACCGTAACCGCCACGGTGAGTGTAGGCACTGCCGGACCCAAGAAGACTCGTTACTGGGATGTAGTTGTGGTCAATCCCAACGGTCAAAAGGCCACGCTGCCGCGGGGTTTCACCGTGGTTAAGTAAAGAGCGACTGTGAACGTCAGAGCCATCGTCCCCGGAGGCGCGGCGGTTCCCACCGGCCCCGGAGAGGCGACTTCGTGTACACTGGGACCCGCCGGGAGGAAACGACCCAGCCTAGATTCCGTGGGAGGCATTCAATGACATCCAATCTTAATCGCCGCCGGTTCATGGAAGCCGCAGCCGCATCCGGCGTGTTCACCATCGTTCCGAGACATGTCCTGGGGGGCGCCGGTTTCGTGGCGCCGAGCGACAAGATCACCATGGCGCACATCGGCATGGGCACGCAGGGATTCAACGAGCTCGGGGGCCTGCTCGCCGAGCCCGAGGTCCAGATTATCGCCGTCTGCGACCCGAACAAGGGCAGCAGCGACTATGTGGAGTGGAGCAAGCACAGTATTCGGAACACAATTCGAGAGATTCTGGGCAATTCCTCCTGGAGGGAAAACGATGACGGCTCTCCTGGGGGCAGGGAAGTCGGATGCGAAGTCATCAACACGTACTACGCGAATCAGCGGGGATCGGAGAAGTTCAGGGCTTGCGCTTCCTATGCGGATTTTCGCGAGCTGCTGGACAAAGAGAAGGATTTGGATGCCGTCAAGATCATGACGCCCGACCATCTTCACGCGACCATTTCCATCGCCGCGATGAAGAAGGGCAAGCACGTGCTGGTGCACAAGCCCATCGCAAACCGGATGTACGAAGCGAGGCTATCGATCGAGACCGCGCGCAAGACCAAGGTCGCGACCCACCTGCTGGCGTACGGGAGCGGTTCCGCCAACGCGAAGATCATAGGCCGGGTCAAGGAGGGCGTGATCGGCAAGCTCCGCGAGATACACAACTGGTCGAGTAGGCCGTTTTGGCCGCAGTATCCGGAGATCCCCACCGACAGACCGCCCGTGCCAGAGGGTTTCGACTGGGATCTATGGCTGGGGCCGGCGCTCGACCGCCCCTATCACCCGCATTACACACACACGGTATTTCGCGGCTGGTACGACTTTGGCGGC
>JAEHDI010001009.1 GCA_016880505.1 Bryobacterales bacterium
ATCCATGGGCTCGATTCCCGCGTATCGATCCCGAGGAGCACCTCCGGCTCCGGTCCCAGCCGCGTCGCCAGGTGTGCAAGCGCCTCGCCGGTGGCGCCAACCGTGAGCGGATCCAGTGGAAATGTTCCGGCTTCCCCTCGAATTCCATCCGTGCCGAAAAGTCGCTTCGGCATCAACGCGCCTCGCCGGATGGGACCTTCTCCATCAGCAGCTTCACTGTCACCGTGGGCTCGGCGGCAAAGCGAACCCGCGGATCATCGACAAACGCGTGCACCTGAAACTGCCTCTCTCCCACGACAGCCCCCAGATCGACCGGATCCGTCTCCGCGTTTTCGATCTGGCCCACGCGGCTCTCCGGGCCGATGATCCGCACCCGCGGCGGGTCCGCCTCAAGGCGCTGGATACGATAGCCGTCGGGCGGTGGCGCCGAAAACCGGACTTGCACCGGCACTTCGCGAGTCACCCGCTGCTCAAATCGCAACCGAAGCTGGGACGGCATCGCGCGCACAAGTTTCACGCCCGCCGGCAGCACCACGGTCTGCGCATCCACCGTGAACGTCCTCTCGCCCGGACGAACAACCTGCTTTAGGTCCAACACCACCGATACCGACGAGAGCGCACTTGCCTTCAGCGTCGAGGACGTTCCCGTCACCTCCAGGTGTACGCTGTCCGGGGTCTCGGAGCTGATTTCCAGCTCTGCCGGAACGTTCCTGAATTCCAGCGGCACCGAAATGGAGGTCGCCAGTCGCGGTTCTCCCACCACCGCGAGCCACAGCGCTACCGCCAGCGCCAGCGATAGGATCTTCCAGCCGATGTTCTCGAGCAGGAGCCGCTTCATTCCTCCCGGCTCCTTGTCCAATGCTGCTCACTGGAATTCAGCGGGATGTCGCCCGCCTCTTCACCGGCCAGGACCGCGCCCGGCGCCCGCCGGCCGAAGTGCTCCGCGAAACGCTCGGCGACATGCCGCAGCGTGACGCCCATCTCGATCTCGCCGTACGCGGCCACCGAGATGCGTCCCGTTTCCTCGGACACCACGATCGCCAGACAATCGCTCTCCTCGGTCAAGCCGATCGCCGCCCTGTGCCGCGTTCCCAGTTTGCGCGAGAGCGCGGGGTTCATACTCAGCGGCAGAAAACAGGCGGCGGCCGCCACCCGGTCCCGCTGGACGATCACCGCTCCGTCGTGCAGCGCGCCGCCGGGTTGGAAGATGCTCAGCAGGAGGTCGCGGGAAAGGTGCGCATGGAGCGGCACTCCGCTCTCGACGAAGGTCCGCAGTCCGCTGTCCTTCTCGATGATGATCAGCGCGCCGGTCTTCTGCTCGGCCAGTTGGCCCAGCGCCAGCAGGATCTCGTCCGCCGATTCGAGCCGTTGCAGGCGTCCGCCGAATCCGAGCCACCGCCGGCGCCCAAGCCGGAGCAAGGCCCGCCGGATCTCCGACTGGAACAGAACGATGAGCACGAAGGCCGTATACGGAACCACGGTCGCCAGGATCGAGCGCAACAACTGGAGACCGAACCGGCTCGCGAGAAGATAGGACACCAGGAATACCGCTACACCCGTGAGTACCTGCGCCGAGCGCCGGCCCCGCACGAGCATGAAAGACTGGTAGATCAGGAAGGCCACCAATAGGATGTCGATGACAGCTGTGAAGCTGAGCTTCGGAAGCGACGCTGGAAACGGCCAAAAGAGAAATGTCATCAATTCCGAGCTTCTATCTTAGCCCGGACCCGATTATCCGCGAAACCGGATTCGCGCCGCGTCGATCGATACCCCGCGGACCTCGATCTTTCTGAGGTCCGTGGTCCCGATGCCGACCGCCTCTGCCAGTCTCATCGTGTTGTCGCAGGTGAGAAACGGCGCCGTGCCTCGCTCGGCCCTCGGATCAAACCCCATGATCGCCGTCGCCACCGCGTCGGTCGTCACCGGGTTCGTCCCCACCACCAGCACTCCCGGTTGAACTCGCCGAACGCCGCTCACCCACGGACCTTCGCCGCCCGCGATCGTCTCGATGCCGTCGATGATCGACAGTTCGATGGGCCGTGCCGCAGCCAGGTCCGTCACGATCCGCGGCACCCGGTATCCCGCCTCGCGGCTCGACGCCGGATCCAGTTCCTGCGGTGCGCTCTTTGGAGGCCGCCGCTTGCCGTAGTGGAGCACCTCCACCCGGCCCTTCGTGGGGCTCTCGTTGGGCTCGTCTTCCCGCGTATCGTCTCCGTAAATCGATGCCGGCGTGATCCCGAAACAGTTCTTCAGCGCCAGCGTGACTCCGCAGGTCGCATGTTCCTTCAGCTTGGCCATCGAGACCAGCACATCGGTCTCCTCGTACGCTTTGTTCAGGTCGTACGCGGGATAGATGTGCGCTCCCCCGGGTACCCGGAATCGCGCGTAGCTCTTGCTTTTGCCGAGCGCGTTCGTGTTCTCGAACTCCACGCCTGCCGCGGCGTTCTTCAGTGCCCGCAGGTTCCACCCGGAATCCAGCATGAACTCCTCAAGCGGCCCCGCCGTCGCCCAGCAG
>JAEHDI010000015.1 GCA_016880505.1 Bryobacterales bacterium
GGAGCCGCTTCGCCACACCACTCGGGAGGAGCGTGAGCGTTTCCTCGAGCAGGCCGGCTACAACCTCTTCCTGATCGACGCGCGCGACATCCTGATCGACCTGCTGACCGATTCTGGCACCAGCGCGATGTCCACCGAACAATGGGCGGCGATGATGCGCGGCGACGAGTCGTACGCCGGCAGTGAGAGTTTCCATCGGATGAAGGCGGCGGCCGAGGACCTGACCGGATTCCGGCACGTCATTCCGACACATCAGGGACGGGCGGCGGAACGAATCCTCTTCAGCGTCATGTGCCGGCCGGGGTACATCGTTCCGAACAACACACATTTCGACACAACCCGGGCCAACATCGAGTTCACTGGCGCGCGGGCGGTCGATCTACCGCTCCCCGAAGCGACGGACACGCAGGCGCGGCTGCCTTTCAAGGGCAATATGGATGTCGTCGCGCTAGAGCGGCTCATTGAAACCGAGGGTGCGAGCCGGATTCCTCTAGTGATGCTGACGGTCACCGACAACTCCGGCGGCGGGCAGCCGGTGTCGATGGAGAACATCGAGGCAGTGCGGCGGGTCACTTCACAACACGGGATCCCGTTTTATCTCGATGCCTGCCGGTTTGCCGAGAACTGCTGGTTCATCGGGCAGCGGGAACCGGGCTATGGGGACTGGACGCCGAAGCGGATCGCGCAGAAGATGTTCCGGCTTGCGGACGGCTGCACGTTTTCGGCAAAGAAGGACGCCTTCGCAAACATCGGCGGATTCCTGTGTACGAACGATGACCGGCTGGCCGAGCAGGAGATGCAGTTACTGATTCTGACCGAGGGCTTTCCGACATACGGGGGGCTCGCGGGCCGCGACCTTGACGCGATCGCTGTCGGTCTGACGGAAGTGCTCGATCCGGATTACCTGCGCTATCGGATCACGTCAACCGCCTATCTGGGCCGGCACATCGCCGATTGCGGAGTGCCGATCGTAGAGCCGCCGGGGGGCCACGCGATCTACATTGACGCCGGGCGAATGCTTCCCCACATCCCACGAGACCAGTTCCCGGCGCAGGCGTTGGGTGTGGAATTGTACCGGCACGCCGGTATCCGGTCAGTCGAGATCGGCTCGCTGATGTTCGGCGGAAAGGCGCACCACGAACTGCTGCGGCTGGCCATTCCCCGCCGGGTGTACACGCAGAGTCACATCGACTACGTGGTCGAAGCCATCCTCGAAGTGAACGAGCGCAAGCAGGAACTCCGTGGCTTCGAGATCGTCTCGGAGCCCCGGTTCCTACGCCACTTCAGTTGCCGCTTGCGGCCCGTACAGCCGAAGGGAGGCATTGCATAATGATGAGCCGAAGAAGTCTCTTAAGAAGCGGCGGTATCGCTGGCGCTTCCACACTGTACGGGGCATCTAGCCGGCCGCCAAACATTGTCCTGATCGTCGGGGACGACCTCGGCTATGGCGATCTGAGTTGTTATGGACATCCGACGATCCTCACTCCCAACCTGGATCGTATGGCACGCGAGGGGATGAGGTTCACTCAGTTTTGCTCGGCCGCTTCGCTTTGCGTGCCCAGTCGAGCCGCGCTGATGACCGGCCGTCTGGCGATCCGATCCGGCCTTACCGGCGGGCTGCCCCCCTGGTCGGAGACCGGGCTTCCAGACAGCGAAATCACCGTGGCTCAGATGTTGAAGAAGGCCGGGTACGGGACCATGTGCGTCGGCAAATGGCATCTGGGGCATCTCCCGCGCTACCTTCCGCCGAACCGCGGATTCGACGACTACTTCGGCATCCCGTATTCGAACGACATGAGCAAGGCGACCAACCCACGGGCGCCGTGGGCTGACAAAACTCCGCCGACCCCACTGATTCGTGGAGTGAAAACGATTGAGCAGGAGCCGGACCAAAGCACGCTCACACGGCGATACACGGAGGTGGCGACGGAGTTCATCCGAAAAAGCAGCCGCACCGGGAGCCCCTTCTTTCTCTATATGCCCCACACCTTTCCGCACTGGCCGGTGGCGGCGAGCGAGCGCTTCCGCGGCAAGAGCCTGGCCGGCTTGTTCGGGGACGCCGTCGAAGAGATCGACTGGAGCGTCGGCGAGGTGTTGCGGGTCCTTCGAGAACAGAAGGCCGATCAGAATACCTTGGTCATATTCACAAGTGATAATGGCGCGGAAGGTGGATCGGCCGGGCCGTTCCGGGACGGCAAGGTTACCACCTGGGAGGGAGGCCTGCGCGTGCCTTGCATCGCGCGGTGGCCGGGAAACGTGCCAGCTGGCGTGGTCACGCCCGCATTCAGCAGCACGATGGACCTGTTTCCCACGTTTGCCAAACTGGCCGGATTGGAGATGCCGAACGATCGCGTGTTTGATGGCGAGGATCTCACCCCGGTGTTGCTCCGCAACGAGGCGGGTCGAGAGCCGTTGTTCTTCTATTACAGCGAGGCGGACGTGTGGGCGGTACGGAAAGGCCGCTGGAAGCTCCACGTGGCTGTCAACAACAGAAAGATGCCGCCGCCACGGGGAGAAGGGGATCCACCGTTGCTGTTCGACGTACAGCAAGACATTTCTGAACGGCGGAACGTTGCCCAGCGACACCCGGAAATCGTCAAAGAACTCTTGGAGCTGATCAATCGTCACAAGGCATCGATCACTCCACGTTGAGTCTCATCACTGGGACAAAATTTGGCTGTACAAAAAGAGCCCTGACGCTTGAACCCGCTCGTGCTATGGGCGTATCATTCCCCCAAACAACTGTTCTCAGGGAGGCTAACACCATGCGTAAGTTCATTGCCGGGATTCTCGACCGCTACGAATCCGGCCATTTGAGCCGGCGGGACCTGATCCAGACGCTCGTGTCACTTGCTGCTGCGGCCCCGGTCGCCTCGGCCGCCGAGTCAACTTTCAAAGGAGTGGGATTGAATCACATCGCCGTGCGTGTTACCGACATCCCACGCTCAAAGGCCTTCTACCAGGACCTGCTGGGACTGCCGTTGATGAGCGAGTCCGACAGCAACTGCTTTCTCCAACTTGGCCACCAGTTCCTGACCCTGTTCAAGAACGAGAACCCGGGTCTGGATCACTACTGCATGGAGATCGAGGCTTTCAGGCCTGACGACGTCATGGATCGGCTCAAACGAAAGGGACTCCAACCCCGCCGCCCAGCC
>JAEHDI010000128.1 GCA_016880505.1 Bryobacterales bacterium
ATGCGAAACAAGAACTACAACAATTCTTATTTCACTTCGAATTTAATCACAAACCAGAGAAATGAATGGTCTCAATACGATTATCGGCAGGGAGCACCCCAATCACGGTATAGGGCCTCCGGTCCAACTGGATGCTTTTGCCGATCGGGGCCGGGTCCGCATTCATCTCGCGCAACCAGAAACCGCGGGTGACGATGGCGGTGGCAGGGGCCCCCATCCGGTCGTCGCTCGCCTTGAAGTTGCGGCCCATGGAAGGAGGTAAGTCCAGAACATCGAAGAAGGACGCGGAGACGTGGGCGGCCGGGATCCGGCGTGCGCCGGCTTGGTCGGCCAGGGTGCTGCTTACCAGCGCCAGGGCGGACATGTTCTCAAACGCAGCCGACTGCCGCCGCCAGTCCTGGAAGTTGGGATACGCCACCGGGATGGAGGGGTAGTCACGGGAACTTTCCGTGAGTTCGACCAGTCGGTCCGCCTGGGGATACGGCAGCGGGCGGAGCAGGGCCGTTTCGACCACCGTGAACATAACAACGTTGACGCCGATGCCGAGGGCCAGGGTGAGCAGAACCATGAGGGCGAAACCGGACTTAGCGCGACAGAGCCGCAGGGCGTAGCGCAGGTCCTGGAGCACAGAAGTCATAAACACACACAGACGCAATTCGGCTGCCAAAGTGCTAAGGCATTGATAGGATGCGAGCGGCAGCCGGGAAACAGTCCCGCAGGCGGACACTGCCGTCCCAGAGGCGGACAGACTCCCGGGCGTAATGCTTGTTCCGCCGCACTACATCGGCCCTACTGCGCAACGTCCAACATTGCGTCGCTCGCCGCCGAACGTCCGGCGACTCGAAGTTGGACGCGGGCCTCGCCGGGGGGCGTATCGGCCGGCACGCGAACGTTCACCTGATAGACACCGGCATACACCAGTCCCGACCACTCTACGGTTGTGGCACGACCGGCGACGAGTACGTCGGGCGGAGCGATAAGAGCCAGCGGCTCGCGAACCACTGCTCCCACGGGAGCTGTGGGTTCGGTGCGCCCGAGCCCGGACGCGTACAACTCGACTACGTCTCCGGGCCGCACACGTCTACGACCCACTTGAAACCACGCTGGCGCGGCGTCGGCGACTTCGACTTCCGCTGATGCGCCTCCGCGGGCGGTGAGAACCTCAACCTTGTGTCTTCCAGGGACGAGGTCCGGCGGAACCAGAAAGTTGATCTGGCCGGGTCCGGCGTAACTCACCGCCGCCGTCCGCCCTCCGATCCGCACCCGGACGCCGCCCACAGAGGCCGGGAGCCGCCCGTCGGCCGGCATATCGCCGTCCCATGTGTTTTCGACAAGACTCAGCGCGCGTCCGAACACCGAGCCGAAGGAACCCGCCGCCAGAACCGGAGTGTAGTCCGCCGACTGCACGATGCCTCCCGGCTCGATGGACGGCGCAGGACCGGCGACAGCCGGCAGAATGTATCGCGAGAGGAAATCGAATGCCTGCGCGTACACGATCAAGTTCTCGACGGAGATCCCGGAGTCCGCTGTCGTCACGACCATCAGGTCCAGATCCGGAACGAGGAATACGTATTGCCCGCCAAAGCCCGATGCGAGGATGACCGGATAGCCCTGCTGCGGTTTGTTCCACCACAGGTATCCGTAGTCACCCATGGGCCACCCGAGCCCGTTGCGCGCGTGGATGCGCGTCGACTCCCGCAACCACTCCCGGTTCACGATCTCGCGGTCCTCCCAGCGCCCTTGCCGGAGCACGAGCAGTCCGAACTTCGCAAGGTCGCGCGCGGTCAGCCAGACTTCCGAGCCGCCGAAGTAGATACCCATCGGATCCTGTGTCCAGCGGTAGCAGGTGATTCGGAGCGGATCGAATACCCGCGAAGTGGCATAAGCAAGCGTGCTCGTGCCGGAGACCTTCGTCAATATGCCCGAGAGCAGATGGGTGAGCCCGGTGTTGTAGTTGAACACCTGCCCGGGGTCGCTCGTCATGGGCCACTCGATCATCTTCTGCCGCCAGTTCCAGCTTCTGAAGAGCTCTGCGGAGGTCGTCGAGAGCTCGTCCCATTCGAATCCCGCGGTCATGGTCAGAAGGTGCTTGAGCGTGATGTCCGACTTGCGCGAGTCGAGACCGTCGTGGAAATACTCCGGGTAGAACTCCTCGAGCGTTTGGCCGACGCCCCGAATCCGGCCCTCCTGGATCGCGATGCCGGTCAGGACGGAAAGCACGCTCTTTGACATCGACTTGATGTTGTTCGCCTGCGACGCGTAACTGCCGTTGTAATACCTCTCGAAAACCAGGTAGCCGTTACGGATGACCAGTAGACTGTATCGCGTCGGGCAATTCTCGGTGATGTACTGGGACGCCTGCTCGAGGCGCGCAGGGTCGAGCCCCTGCGTTTCGGGTGCAGCCGCCGGCCAGCCGTACGTCGGCCAGGGTGCGGTCTGCGCTGACAGCAAAAGGGGAATGAGGAGTAAAAGATACACTCGTCTGAAACCCATGGTCAGAGAAATGGACGCAGCGGCCTCGCGTGAGGTTCCGAGCCCAACCAACAGGCCGCCCGAGGGCTTCCGGACGCCGCGGGCGAGAAATCTCGATTCCGAACAACTCTTCCCACAAGCGGACAGCCAGCCCGCCGAAATCGCGCGCTTGTAAGGACTTGCGATTGGAATTCGAGTTGCAAGTCCTCTTATCTCTATGTCCACCATCATGAAGGACGTCTGGTTCGGATTGCGGATCCTGCGGCGCAGCCCGTGGTTCACGGCCATCGCCGTCCTCTCGCTCGGCTTGGGCATTGCGGTGAACACGACGGTGTTCAGTTGGATCGATTCCGTCCTGCTGCACCCCTTCCCCGGCGTCGGCGATCCGCAGGAACTCGCCCTCATTGAGACCGTGACCCCCGCGGGGGAGTATCTGGTCAACACGTCCTATCTCGACTACCTCGATTACCGGGACAATCTGAAGCTGGTTTCCGGAGTCGCCCTGGGGCGCATCACACCCTTGAGTGTTGGGGCCGACGGAAAAACGGCGCGTGCGTGGGCGGAACTCGTCTCGGCAAACTATTTCGATCTCCTGAAGGTCAAGCCCGTGCTGGGCCGCACGTTTCTGCGCGAGGAGGGACGCGACCAGGAAGGTGTCGCCCCGGTTGCCGTCATCAGTTATGGCATGTGGCAGGCCCGGTTCGGCGGCGACCCAATGGTGCTGGGCAAGATCATCCGTTTGAACCGGCACGAACTGACCATCATCGGCGTGGCACCCCGCGGATTCCGCGGCAGTCTGGCCGGCGTGGTCTATGACGTCTGGATGCCGGTTACCATGGCCACGGCGATGGGAACTGGCGACGGCACCCTGCACTACCGCGGGACACGCGACGAGAGTCCCACGATTGTGCGGCTGAAGCCCGGCGTCACCGTTGAGCAGGCGCGCGCGGAAGTCGCCGCGCTGGGTAAACGGCTGGCCGCGCTGTACCCCGACACCAACCAGGGCATCGACCTCACGGTAACACCGCTCTGGCAGGGGCACATGGGCGCCCAGGGCATGCTGCTCCAGCCGCTGCGGATTCTGATGGCGGTCTCCCTGCTCCTCCTGCTGATCGTATGCGCGAACGTCGCCAACCTGCTGCTGGCCCGCGCCGTATCCCGCCAGAAAGAGTTCGGTATCCGGCTGGCGCTGGGGGCCCGGCGTTCCCGCCTCACGCGACAACTCTTGATCGAGACGTTGCTGCTCGCCGCGGGCGGCGCGGTAGTCGGACTCACCCTGGTTTTGTGGATGGGGCAGTTGCTTCTGTCCCTGACTCCCGTTGTCGATATTCCGCTGGATTTCGGCGGTGGATTAAACTTGCCGACCCTCGGCTTCACGCTGCTGATTGCTGTCGTCGCGACTTTGCTATCCGGCACGGTGCCGGCCCTGCTCACCGCCCGCTCCGACCTGAACGAAACCCTCAAAGAGGGCGGCCGCAGCGGAGGCGCTGGTTCCGGCTCGCACCGTCTGCGCGGTCTGCTGGTGGTCTCCGAAATGTCTCTGGTGATGGTGGCCCTGATCGGCGCCGGGCTCTTCTACCGGAGTTTCAAGAACGCGAGCGGCATCGAGCCGGGGTTTGACCGGACTAATACCTCCGTGTCTCAGTTCTATCTCTCCAACGCGGGCTATTCGGCGCAGGAGCAGTGGGATTTCTGCCGGAAACTCCGCGAGCGGTTGGAATCGATGGCGGGCGTGACCGGCGTGACCTACTCAGACGTGGTCCCAATGTCGACGGCCTCCGGGGCTGGCTCCACGCCCTGGCACCAACTCGATGTTGAGGGATACACTCCCGCGCGCGATGAGCAGATGATGATCCATCGCGCCACTGTTCCCCCCGGCTACTTCAAACTGCTCGGCATCCGGATGCTCGAAGGCCGCGACTTCACCGAGCGCGATTCGGCGGAGGCGCCCATGGTGATCATCGTCAACGAGACCTTCGCCAACCGGTTCTTCCTCGGCAGAAACCCTATCGGCCGCAAAATCCGTTGCGAGGGCAACCAGGCAACGGTGGTTGGGCTGGTCAAAGACAGCAAGTACCACACCCCGATCGAGGGCCCGACTCCCTTCTTTTACATACCGTTCCGCCAATGGTTCGGGCCCGGTCTCAACTTCTCGATCTTCATCAAGACGGCCGGCGACCCGTTGCGGATGACCCCCGTCCTGCGCCGGGAGGCCTTGGCGCTCAATCAGGACGCGATTTTCACTACAAGGTTGTTGTCCGAAGCCACCACCGGCTCACTATTCGCGCAGCGCACGGCGGCCAGCCTGCTGGGAGTGATCGGCGGGATCTCGCTGCTGCTGGCGGCCGTCGGCTTGTACAGCGTCATGAGCTACGCAGTGAGCCAGCGCACGCAGGAGATGGGAATCCGGATAGCGCTGGGCGCTCAGCCGTGGGATGTGCTCGGGCTGGTGCTGAGGGAGGGCCTTCGATTGACCGTCCCAGGACTGCTTGCCGGAAGCGTCATCGCCCTGGCGGCGGCGCGCATCGTCGGCGGAATGCTGGTGAACGTCAGCGCTTCCGATCCGCTCACATTCGCGTCCGCGGCGGCCTTCCTCGGGCTGGTGGCCGCGCTTGCCAGCTACCTGCCGGCGCTGC
>JAEHDI010001010.1 GCA_016880505.1 Bryobacterales bacterium
AACAGCAGGGTCCGGCGCACGATCGGGTCATATAATTCCGCGTCGAACGCCTGCGCCCGGAACGATGAACGGCCCACCTGCCACGACAACCCTGTCTCATAGTTGAGCAATCGCTCCGATGCGAGGCCACGCACCGGCTGGCCCGTGGGAATCGCGCCCTCACCTGAACTGTTGCCCACCAGCGCGCCCGAACTCTCGACTTCGGCTGCCGGCACTTCGTAACCGAGGTCGTTGAGACCAACCGCGCCGAGGTCGTTGAGATTGGGCGCGCGAAATCCCCTGCCAGCCAGAAAATGCCACCCGAGACCCGGCGCAACCTGCCACGAAAGGCTTCCGTGAAACGTGACATCGCGGAAGCCCTGCGACGAATCCGCGACTCCCAGCGGATTGCCGAGGCTGTCGAGATTGCGTCCCGCGAACGTCCGGAATCCGACGTGAGTGAATCTCCCGCCACCGGCGGCTCGCAAGCGTCCGGGGATCAGTTCAATCATGTCCTGAACAAAGAAGCCGGCGGTGAGATACCGCGAACCATTCGGATAGACCGCCCTTCGCTCCGTCGATTGTCCAGACGCCGGATTCCACTCCATGCGGGACGAGCCAATTCGTTCCTGGTAGATGTCGCTCCCAAACACAAGCGCCTGCCTGCGAAAATGCGACGTCGCCTGCACTGAATAACCGAAAGCGTCTACGCGCGTTCTGTCTCGCGCCACCGGATCGGCCGCCCGAAGACCCTGGCGAACGAATCCGTCCCGCTGCGAGTTGATTGAGAATGTCCCACTCAGGCAATCGAATAACGCGACGCGGTTCTTTTCGTAACGTGCATAGAAGAAATCAAGCCCCTGCGGCTCGAACGACGCCTGCAAATTGCCGAGTCCGCCCATGAGGTCCTTGTACCCGCGGACCCCTTCTTGCCCGCTGCGCTGGTACCACAACGACAGGCCCTGGTAAGCCGGGAGGCGTAGCGCAAGTCTTGTGTGAATCGCCGACTGAGAATACGCCGTCTCCAACAGGCGGCCTTCGGTCAAATCCCGAACCTCTGTCGGCTCGAGCCCGAAATAGCGACGAAAGGCGTTTCGTGAGTCCAGCCCGCCCCCGGCGTGCAGGTCGTTGTGCTTTCTTCCGGTGGCGCCTACTGTCCAGAAAACGTTCCGGCCTGCCACTGCCAATCTTACGGCGGCCCCTCCGGACAGATCGGCGCTGGCGCCCGAAGCGGACACTTCGCCGTGGAAAGCCCGTCCGGGATCCAGATTGAACTCCGGCTGGGTGGTGACGACATTGATCGTCCCTCCAAGTGCGTCACTTCCGTACTGGGATCCGGCAGGTCCGAGCATCGCCTCCACCCGCTCCACCTGGCTCGGTTCGATGAGCGCGAGGTACTGATTCGGCCCGAAACGATAGGTCGAGTTGTTGAATCGGACGCCATCCACAAGGTGGAGTACCTGGTTGCCTGTCATCCCCCGAAGAAACGGAGAGACCTGACCCGGCGTGCTCTGCTGCACGAGGATGCCCGCATCGTCGTCCAGGGCATGACCCACCGTTGGAAGTGGCGCACCGTCCGTTCGCTGAAGTTGCCGCACGGTCACGAGATGCGGGCTACTGGCGGCATCTTCGACGAAGCCGCGGCTGGCGGTAACCGTCACTTCTGCGGAGACATGGGCCGGCGAAAGAACGAATCGCAGGGATCCCACACGCGTCCGGTCAAGCGGCGCTTGCACCGGTTCGAAGCCTCGGACCTTGATTCGTAAACGGTAGGAGCCTTCCGCGGGAACAGGCAGGTCGAATCCGCCGTCTTCCCCACTGCGGACCGTCTCTAGAACGGCCCCCTGCGCGCTTACCAAAGACACATCCGCGTCCGCCACGGGCACCTGGAGCGTGTCCGCTATGACGCCACGCGCGTGCGCAGTCTCGCTGGCGAGAGCGTCCACGCCGCAACACCCCACCCATGCCGCGAGCAGGAGCCACGAGGCATTCTGTGCTGGATACGGTCGCAATTTTCCATCATAGCCAGGAGACCGACAGGGATACACGCGCGTCAGCGGCCCCACTCGTACCCGACCGCGACGGTGAAACCAACATGAAGCTCGACGCCTGTGCGGATCTGCGGTGCGATGTACAAGTGATCAGTCAGAAAGATCTTCGCGCCGCCGCCGCCGCTGAGGAAGAAATCCGTCGATGTCTGCTGGAAGTGCGGATAGTTCTCCCGGTACCACAGGATACCCGGCGCCACCGTGACGAACGGTCGGACACGATGACCGGGTCCGACAAAGTCGAAGTTGAGGTTCGGAAGGAACACCAGGTCGTCGTGCTCCGCGCTCTCATTGAGGTATAAGAACTCCGGCTTGAACGACCACCTGCGGCTCAGAGGCAGGCCGATCGCCCCGCCGATGGCAAAGTGAGTGTCGCTGTCCACGAATTTAACCGCGCCCACCTGGGCCTCTACTGAAAACGTCTTGTCCGCACCCGCGACGGGGACAGACAGCAAGACACCTGCCAAAAGAAACAATCGCATGCGGCACAACGGAGCAAGCGGAATGCCAACGCATCGCGTTGGAAATACATGGCGTTGACGGAAGGTCTATGTGCAGACTGTCAGCCCTGCCCGACACTGTGCCAGGGAAAAGAAGGTGCTAGGGTTTCAGCCTTCGCGCAATGAATTGAACGGCCCGGTCGAAAATCGCCGAGATCTCCGGCTTGTCCATCGCCCGGTCGAAACCGTGAGGACCGCCCGGAATCGTTATCAATTCGTGCTCGACTCCGTGCAGTTTCAGTTCCTCCGCCATCATCACCGACTGGCGATACGGCACGTCCGTGTCCGCGTCGCCGTGCAACAGCATCGTGGGCGGATAGTGCCGCGTCACGTTACGCACGGAGCACCACTGGTCATATGCTCTCGGCTCGGCGTCCGGATCGCGGCCCGTGACTTCTTTCGGCCAGAGGCCGTGCTGCCGGCAATACAGGTAGAATCGCGGCCGCGGGCTTGACTGTGGCGGCTCCGAAACCGGCGCCGTGCCGACCGCTGCGCGGGCCTCCGCTTCCGGCACCGCGGGCTGGCTCGAGTAGAACGGGTCGGGCCGGCTGTACCACTCGCCCGCGATGTCGCCGTAACCGTAATACGACACGAGCGCCTTCGGCCGGGGCTTGAACAGGATGCCTGTCATCAGCGTCAGGTAGCCGCCCGCCGAGTGCCCGACCACGGCCAATCGGTCCGCATCGACGCGAAGCAGCTTCCGGCCGTTCGCCCGCACCCATTGGTGCGCGTCGCGAACGTCCTCGAGGATTTCCGGAAGTTTGGTCTCCGGAGCAAGCCGGTAGTCGATCGACACCACCGCGAAGCCCGCCCGGATATACCGGCGCAACTGCTCCGCATTGATGCCGCCGCGGCTTCCGAACATGAGTGCGCCGCCGTGGATATAGAGGATTACCGGACGTACGCGCTCATCCGGCGGGCGCATGACATCGAGTTTGATCTCGTGCCCGCCGGCGTTCTTATAAACGTACGTTGTCTTGGAGAACTCCTCGCCGGCAGCGCTAAGCGTGCCGAGACTCAGAATGGCCACCGCAAACGCGCGCCGGAGCATCACCGTCACCTCACACTTTGTCAGGCACCACGAACGGCTCGCGGTACTTGCGGGTCAGCAGGGAGTTAGCCTCGGCGTCGCCCGGGAAGGTCTCGGCAGCCGGATCGAAGGTCAGTTTCCGCCCCGTTCGGAATGCGATGTTCGCCAGATGACACAGGGATGTGGACATGTGTCCCTCGATCATCTCGCAGTGCAGATCCTCCCGTTTCCGCGAGCGCACGCAGTCGATGAAGTTCTGGAAGTGGCTCACTTCCGGCTCCGCAGACTCCGGGATCTCCGGCCCCGGCTTGTAGGCGATGTTAGGGAAGCTGATGTTCCCCATGCGTTCGTCGACGCCACTGGGAGGATTCGGGCGGTTCCGCACCGTGAACTCGCCGACCACGGTCGACCACTTGTTCGCCGACGTCACATAACCCTGCGGGGTGTAGAAAAAGTCGCCCGAGTGAACGCCACCGAATGTCGGGCTCGGCAGGGTGGTGACCTCGAGTTCCAGCAGCGTGCCGTCCGCGTACTCGTACGACGTGTTCTGCACGTTCGGCGTCTCCTGCTCGGAGTTGTCCGCGAAAAGCCCTCCTACGCAATGGATCTTGACCGGATGCACGTTCCTGTTCATCGCCCATCGCACCACGTCGATGGCGTGGACGCCGTTGTTTCCGACTTCGGTCGTGGCCGTATCCCAATAGTAGTGCCAGCCGTAGTGAAAACGGTTCAGAGTGAAGGCGCGGTACGGCGCCGGTCCGAGAAACAGGTCCCAGTTCACTCCGTTCGGAATCGATGACTCCTGCACCCGGCCGATGCTCGTGCGGCCCCGATACACAACCGCCTTGGCGCGGTAGGCCGGCCCGAACTTCGCTTCCTGTACGAAGCGCACACCCGTGCGGGTACGGACTTCGCTACGCCGGTTCAGCCCGCATTGGACGATGCGGTTGTATTTGCGCGCGGCCTCGACCATCTTGCGGCCTTCGCGCAGATTGTGGCAGACGGGCTTCTCGACGTACACGTCTTTGCCTGCTTGGCAAGCCCAGATCATCTGAAGGGCGTGCCAGTGGTCCGGAGTGGCGATCGAAATCGCGTCGAGGTCCTTCTTCTCGAGCATCTTCCGCAGATCGACGAAGGTTTCCGGCTTGTTCCCCGCCATCTTCTCGATCTCCGCGACGGCGCCCGAATAAAGCCGCTCGTCGATATCGCAAAGGTAGGCGACCTTCACATTGGGCATCCCGGCAAACTCGCGATAGTGATCCCGGCCACGGCCGTGAAAGCCGACGACGCCAATATTGATGCGGTCATTCGGGCTGCTTTGGCCCCACGCAGGGCGGACCGCCGGCGCGGCGGCGAGAGCGGCCGTTCTTACGAAGTCCCGACGACTGGATGACAAGATTAAGATCCTCCTCCGGCGTTTATAGCACAGCGCGCCTGCTGTCATCGGAACGCCGCCTGTCTGTAATAGCATTACAATGGAAGTGTGGCCCGAGGTTGGGAAAGCAAATCTGTGGAATCACAAATCGAATCACACCTAAACGGCCGCCAGCACGGCGGCGAACGAAAACTGACTCCGGAACAATTTGAGCACCGACGCGAGAAGGCGAACCTGCTGCTATCACGCACGCGGGTTCTGCACGACCTCGAAGAATGCCGGAATCCCCGATACCGGAAGATTCTTCAGGAATCCCTCGCCTTCCTCGATGTGAAATTGGCGGAGCTGAAGTAGGCGTTCAACTCGCGGAGGTCACCCGGAAAGCGGAGGAAGCCCGTCCTACGGTGACCGATGCCTCGTAGTCGTTTGGCAGGTCCCCGTTGTCGCGGCGAAGGTGTACCCAGTGCTCCCGTTTGACCGTAGCGAGCAGCTCCTTTCGGCTCTTGATCGCTACAGGTTTGCCGATGTAGATCTTGCCCATGCGCTCCATCACCCGCTCGGGGACTGCGCTGGCAAACATCAGCAACGGCCAGGTGAAGTTCGGCCCGTTTACGTGGCGAAGCTTGTACAGCCAGAAACCGATCGCACCCAATCGCCAGGCCGTGGGTCCCCACCAACTGTCTTGCCCGGGCCGGAGGTTCATCTTCCAGCACTTCATCATCAGTTGCCACTGTAAGGGACTGAGGTTTCGGGTTTCAGTGAC
>JAEHDI010001011.1 GCA_016880505.1 Bryobacterales bacterium
ACCTTCGTGCGACCATAGGACTCCCCTGGCTGAATCCTAGATACGGGCGCGGGGCAGGATTATCACCACGCTGAAGCCCGACGGCAAGGGCGGGCGTGGAAGCGTTTTGCTATGTGTCGGGAGAGGTGTCAGTTAGAGCATCATCATCACGAGCCTTCGCCGAGGCTGGTCGCCTAGTGAGGCCTTCGCATAGGCTGCCCAAAACAGAGGCGGTAGCCGTTCGGGTCTTCAACCTCGAAGTCGCGGCAGTCGTAAGGCTGGTTGCAGATGTCACGCACGATCTTTACGCCCTTCGCCTTGAGCTCGGCGTTCAGCGCGTCCGCGTCCTCGATCCAGACGTAGGCATCCCACGCACCGCCTTCTGGGTCAACGATGTGATTGGGCCGCATCCGGCCGGGCCTCTCGAGCTGTGCCAGCATGATGATGATCCCGTCACGCTTGACCATACAAAACGACGGCGGGTCGTTCCAGAACCGCTCGTAGTAGAAACCGAGTTTATCGCGATAGAAGTTCGCGGTGCGAACCACATCATCGACAATGAAGTATGGGGCGATCGACCAGCGCGGCTGCGGTGTTTCCCCGGACTTGCGCGGTCTTCGACCCTTGCTCATAGGCACGCTCCAAGCGCCAGGCTTGATCCTACCCATGACGATTCGGCGATGGCAAGTGGTTCCGCCGGGCGGGGCCCGCGCTAGGGAGAGGGCCTCAGAAGTTGTGCCGCGAGAATCATTTGTTGACCGCGCGTCCTGTCCGCCACGAGCTCCACCCCGCCAAAACTGCCATGCCGAACCCCGCGCTTTTCCCGGAATCGCACGAAGTAGACGCTATCAGGCGCCGCGTCGATCGCCACCGCTTTGTCATCATGATTCAGCGCGCCGATGCGATGCGTACCAGGGTCGACCTCATACACTCGATAGGTCCCCGGACTCGTGCGCCCTGCGCGTCGCCCATCGAGCACGATGTCCAGCTGGGGAAACTGCGCTCCCCAGGAGGGCCGCTGGTGCACGTAGATCAATGCTTTGCCCCCGGAGGGCGTGAATCGGAGCGCCCGTGTTTCTTCCGTGGCGCTCGCCAGGGCCAGTGGCGTCTCCCAGCTGCTGTTGCGGCAACGGACCTGCGTGGTCGGAATCGGGGACATGTGATGCCCGACCGTATCCACGGCCCACGCCTTGAGGATCTTGGTATGGAATGGCCCGTCGGTGTAATCGACCAAGGCAACAAGTGACTCACCGGCCGAATCGACGCGCATGCAGCTGGTGTTGAACAGGCCGTAGGTCGCGGGAATGAACTGCGGGCCCTCAGGCATCCAGGTGAGATTGCCGAAGTCGGATCGTTTCGCGACGGTCAGCCAGCGCGTCACCCGCGACCCGATCGCCCCACCGACGATGGCACCTGCGAGCATGCCGGCCATGAACAGGTACTCGTCGTTCTCATCGTGAGAGAGCGCAGCTATGCCCCCGACGCGGAACCCGAGATCTGCCCCAATGGATGTGCCCGGGTAAGGGATTTTGAGCTGTTGGATCTCCGAAAGCCGCACGAGGCGAACCGACTTGTCGAGGTCCAGAACGAGCTCGTCGCCACCCGGCGTTACTGACTCGAGCAGCGCGCCAGTCATCACGTCGGCGGTTCTGAGCTGAACTCGAACCACGGCTCCGCTGTCGAAGTAGACTGACGGAACTCGCTCGGCTGTGACAGGCTGGATGCCCCACGGGGAGTGGTTGCAATGCGCCGCCCAGCTCGCCAGCGCCGCAAAGCCGACGGCAATGATGCGCATGACGATGTAGCCTACCCGGTCCGTCCCTGCCCGGTTCCGCCCTGCGCTTGTCGAGAGAGGTGTCAGTTAGAGACTGCGAGGAGCAGCGTGCGCGTACGCTCGAGGTTGCCCGCTCCGATTAGCGTCACCCCCTCCGATAGCAAC
>JAEHDI010001012.1 GCA_016880505.1 Bryobacterales bacterium
CGGTTATTCCGGTACAGCTTGTTGGGCTGCGTGTCGTTGGCGACAAAAAGATCCGGCCAGCCGTCCCCGTTGTAGTCGAGCACAGCTACACCGAGCGACTTGCTCGTCGGGTTCGCGACGCCCGCGCGTGCGCTCACATCTTCGAATCGCCCGCCGCCGAGATTCCGGTAAAGCTTCGACGATGTGCCCTTGTACGATTCCGGCGTGCAGTACGACTTCGTCGCGCCATCCAGCGAGCACCAAAGGTCGCCCTTGGACGTCCACTTCACGTAGTTGGCGACAAAGAGGTCCAGCTTTCCGTCGCGATCGTAATCGAGCCAGGCCGCGCTGGTGCCGAAATCGGCGTTGCGGATTCCAGACTGCGCCGTCACGTCCTGAAACTTGAATCCGCCGAGATTGCGGAACAGCCGGTCTCCCTCGAGCGCGGTGATGTAAAGATCGTCCCGGCCGTCGTTGTCGTAGTCACCGACGGCGACGCCCATGCCGTACATCTCGACCGCGAGCCCGCTCGCCGCGGTTACATCCGTAAAAGTCCCGTTCCGGTTGTTCCGGTGAAGCGCAAGCAGCGACTTCCGCCCGCGAGGCGTCCAGTCCCTGCCGTTGATCAGAATGATGTCCAGCCAGCCGTCGCCGTCCGCGTCGAAAAATGCACAGCCGGAACCCATCGTCTCCGGCAGCCACTTCTTCCCCGCCCTGCCGCTGTTGTGGACGAACTTGATGCCGGCTTCGGCGGTCACGTCGGTGAATTGCACCCCAGGTGCAGCGGTAAGCGGCGCAAACACACTGGCAATCAGAATTGCGGATAGCGGCTTGATCATGTCAGTCCAGTGGAACAGTCTCGTGGTCGTGGATGGCCTGCCTCTCGTTGTTGTCCTCAGGACTGAGCAGGCGCGGCTTCGCGGTAATCTCCTGCGCCGCCTCATCCGCCTTGAACCGCCGGAAGAGCTTCTCCGCCCGGGCCGCCTTTTCGTTGTCCCCCGCGCCCCGGTAGCTCAGCATCAGGTTGTACTGCGCCTGTACGTCCTCCGGATCCACCGTCAGGACCCGTTCGAGGGCCTCCACCGCCCCTCGGAAGTCCCGCTTGAGGAACAGGATCCGGCCGATCTGGTTCAACACCACGCGGTCGCGCGGGTACATCGAGGCCACCGTGCGCAGCGAGGTCAGCGCGCCGTCATAGTCGCCGTCTGCCTTCTGCGCCAGAGCCTTGAAGTAGTAGATCCGGCCCAGCTTCGGGTTGATCTTCAGCGCACGCTCAATGTACGGTTTCGCCGCTTCGGTTTCGCCCTCCTGGATCAGCGCCCGCGCAACGTTGAGCCAGCCGTCCGCGTAGCCGGGCTCCGCCTCGGTGACCCTCTGGAAGGCGTATTCGGCGCCCTTGAGGTCGCCCTGGAGCAGCAGTCCGATGCCCCAGTCGTTCCAGCGCTCGCGGTCTTTCTTGCGGACAACCGGCCGCCACTCGGTTTCGGTGGCGGGATCGCCGAGCTCCAGCTTCGCCTCCGCTCGTGCCAGCGCGACGATCGGCAGGTCCGGAATCCGGTCCTTGATCTTGCCCGACACGTTCGTCGGGACGTTCAACGGGCTGAAGAAGTACGCCCGGCTGTCGTGGTTCGCATTCACAAGCTCCGGAGGTTGTCCCGGCTCCGGCTGTCCCGCGTAAACGAACTGAGTGTAGTAGTGGGAGAACTTCCGGTAGTTGAGCTTCGCCTCCAGCGTGATCGGACCTCGGGCGTTCTTGGGGATCGCGACGCGGAAGTGCGCGGTATCAGCGGCGCCCGGCGGAATCAGGCGGACGTACAGCACGCTCCGCGCCTGCCACGCATTGCGCTTGTTGATCTGATTGCCCTCGCCGTCGATCATGTACGAGCGGTAAAAATGCGCGCCCTTTTCGACCGGCCCTTTGCCGTCGTCTTCCACCCGTCCGCTCCAAAAAA